>CAYGTU010000016.1:0-25693 GCA_964352945.1 uncultured Bacteriovoracaceae bacterium | reverse complement strand
CCATATAAACTCGATCAGCTAAATTTCGATCAGTCATAATGGTGGCCGGATTTGAATTAATTAAAATTACTTCAAGACCTTTTTCTTTTAAAGCGGCAATCGCTTGGGTTCCCGAATAATCAAATTCAGCTGCTTGTCCAATTACAATTGGACCACTACCAATTACTAGAATTTTCTTCATGTTGATTTTTCCCTTTTGCATCTTTAAGTATTTTTAGAAATGTTTCGAATAAATATTTTGCTTCTTTTGGACCTGGATTAGCTTCTGGGTGAAACTGCACACTAAAAACTGGTTTGTTTTTATGTCTAACGCCTTCAATTGATTTATCATTAATATTTACATGGGTCACTTCAAGCTCATCATTAAGTTTTTCTTTAACAACATAACCATGATTTTGAGAAGTCAGAAAAACCTTTCCAGAGTAAAGATCTTTTACCGGATGATTCGCACCACGATTTCCGAATTTCATTTTCTCTACTTCCATTCCATTACTTAAACAAAGTAATTGATGTCCAAGACAAATCCCCATGGTTGGATAAAAATTTTGAATCTTTTTAATCGTGTCTAGTATTTCGACTTCTCTAGGATCTCCAGGACCATTTGAAAGTAATACTCCATCAACTCCTAACTTCTGAATTTCTTCGAATGATATATCATAGGGACATTGATAAACAGTTAGCCCGCTATTAACAAGGGATTCAATAATGCTCTTTTTTACTCCGAAATCTAAAAGAGCAATTTTTGTTTCACCTTCTCCAAAACTTTTTATTTTCTTTGTGCTGAGTTTAGCAACATGCCCATTTAAAGTCGTACCTTTGAGTTGTCGAATAACTTGAGTTTTATCTACATCAAGACTACAAATGGCTGCTCTCATAACACCAAAGTCACGTAGATTCTTAACTAGATCCCTTGTATCAATATTACATAAGCCTACAATTTTATTTTCTTTTAAATAAGCTTCAAACGTTTTTTTATTTCTCCAATTTGATGGACTTTCACAATGCTCTCTAACAATTACAGCATCAACGGATATTTTATTTGACTCAAAGTCTTCTTCATTTACCCCATAATTTCCAATCAAAGGATAAGTAAAACATATCATTTGTTGAAAATAAGAAGGATCTGTCACGATTTCTTGATAACCTGTCATTGAAGTATTGAAAACAACCTCACTAATAGCTTTAATTGGACTATCACTAATATGTCCAAACATTTCCCCTTCATAAATTTTTCCGGATTCTAAAATCAATAATGCTTTTTCCATAGTTTTACCTTATATACCTAATGACCAATCAAGTATGGCCATACGGGTGTAAACACCATTGGTTACTTGATCAAGAATTTTTGTACGATTAAATCTTAAAACTTCTTCAGTAATTTCGACTCCTAAATTAAATGGACCTGGATGCATGATGATTGCATTGGGCTTTAATTTAGAAAGATTATCTTTATTTAAACCAAACTTTTCATTATAATTTATAATTTTTGATTCACCATTATGTCTTTCGTTTTGAACTCTTAACATCATCACCACATCACAAGTTTGAATCAACTCCTCAACAGGTCGCTGAAGTTCTTTGAACTCTGAACTCATATATTCATCTGGGCCACCAAAATAAACTTGAGCACCTAGCTTGGTAAGCAATTCAAAATTTGACCTAGCTACCCTTGAGTGAGAAACATCTCCAATAATTCCAACTTTAATATCAAATGTTTTTAAATTTTCATAAATCGTATAAGCATCCAAAACTGCCTGAGTTGGGTGACTCATTGTCCCTGTACCCGCATTAACGATTGGTACTTTAAATTTTCCGATGATATCTGCTATTTCGTTATGATCACTATGACGGATGATCATACCGTCAACTTCCATAGCTGCTACCGTGTAGATCGTATCTGCAAGGGATTCCCCTTTTTTCATACTAGAAGTATCCATATCAAAATTAATTGCGTTAGCTGCTAGTTTATTTATTGCGAGTTCAAAGGATGTTTTAGTTCTGGTTGAGTTTTCGAAAAAGAGTAAGGAGATATTTTTGCCAAGTAATGTATTAAAAGTGGTATGTTTGTCGGTTTTGAATTGCTTTGCCCGAGTGATTATTTGCCAGAAGTCGCTCTCATTCAAATCCCCCACATTTATGAGGTTTTTTGCCATGTATGTCTCCTTGTGTGGTTTTTATCATTCTAGTTCTTGCTATAAATTAAGTAAAACAATATTTTCTTTATTTTAAATTAACTTTGTGTTAATTATTAATTATGAATATGACCTTCTTAAAGTATTTCTATGACACCGTTAAAACTGGATCAGTTCAATCTTCCAGCAAGGAAAACTTTGTTTCAAGTGCAGCTGTTTCCAATGGAATCAAGACCTTAGAGGCTCAATTACAGGTGGAATTACTCGTGCATAAGAGAAAGGCGATAGAAGTAACCCATCATGGATTCAAACTTTACAGAAGAGCAGAAGAAATATTCAAATTAATTGATGATGTGAGAGCGGATATTGATGAAAACGCCCTTAATTTAGGATCAACCATTAGGTTTTGTATTAATTCTAGCCTAGCTGAGTCCTATTTAGCTGAATTTCTCGTACTTTTTTATCAAAAATACCCCCATTTTAAGATTGAATTTAAAACTGGAGGCCCTTTAAAGATCAAGAATTGGGTTCATCACGATGATTACACCCTCGGAATTAATTTAGAGAGAAAAGAAGTTGTTAATTATAATAAAGTTACCCTGCATAAAGGTCATTTTGTAGCAATTCAAAAAAAGAGTGCAAATTTCAAACTTGGTGAAGAGCAATTTATTCTCAGTGAGCCATGGCCAGAGATCATTCACTTTAGAAAACGATACAATACGCAATTTAAGAAAAGCCCTGATACAAGATTGCAACTTCAGAGCTGGCATCTCATATCAAAAATGGCAAAACAAGGTTTAGGAGTGGGAATAGTTCCAGATTATATCGTGGCAAATGATCCAGAAATTAGACAACTGTCTTATGACTTTACACTAATGGATTACCAAATTGTTGCTCTATGGAAAAAAAATAGAACTCTTTCAGTAGAAGAATCAATCGTCATTCATGAGCTAGAAAATTTCTTTAAAAAGATTTAATTTCTTCTGGCGAAATTCCTATAATTTGATACAATGCCCTATGCATTGGTGGGAAAATTTATCAGATTCACAATTACTAAAATTGCCTCTTAAAGAGCTCGATTTAGATCTTAAAAACTCACCATACTTTGAGTTACTAAAAAATATCGAAACTGAATTAAAAAATAAAAATATTAAGTTTAAATCTAACTACTGGATAGCTACAGAATTTTTTGTACTTGATGGCGGGACAGGAATTGCCCTTCCATTTTACTTACTTCATCCAAGATTAATTAGACTTGAAAAAAAGTTTATCGGTTTTGCTGAAGGTGAAAATAAAAAAGAATTTTGTAAAATTATGAGACATGAATACGCTCATGCTCTAGATAATGCCTTCTATTTAAGACGCTCTAAAAAAAGAAGAGATCTTTTTGGTGACCCCAAGCTTGCCTACCCAAATAGCTATTTACCTAAAAAAAATAAATGTGAATTTGTTGAACACTTAAGTGAAGGCTATGCTCAGTCTCATCCTGATGAAGATTTTGCTGAAACTTTTGCTGTATGGCTTAAGGGTGGATATGAGAAAACTTATACTAAAGGAAAGGTTTCTCAAAAACTTTCTTTAATAAATGAAATCATGACAAAGATTGCTGGAACTAAGCCAGTTAAGATAAATAAGAAAACTGCTGAAGGCATCCTTGATTTGGATATGACTTTAGGAGAATACTTAATAAATAAAGCCAAAGAGAGAAAGCTTCAAAAGAAAAAAGATTTCTTTATTACTCTTGAGCATAAAATGCCTTTAAATATCGTAAAAAAATCGAAGAAAGAAATTATTAAATCTCTTGCTAATGATTCAAAATATAATGAATACATAGTTGAAAAATTTCTTAATGATTATCTTAAACTCACTCCAACAAAAGGTAGTGTTGACTTAGATAATATTAAGTCTGATATATCAATCATCTTAACTCAAAATATTCAAGCCTATAGAAAAAAGCGATTTCATCGCATCATCATGTAATGAATTATAGAATTTTAGTCCTTATGCATACTGATCTAGTTCCGCCTGAAGGTGAAACAGTAAAGGTAGCTGATCGCGATGATTGTGAATACATCACTGAATATGATGTTATTACTGCTCTTAGAAAAATGGATCATGAAGTGATGCCACTTGGTGTTTACAGTGATCTTAAAGTTGTAAGAGATGTTATAGATGAATTTAAGCCTCATATCGTTTTTAATTTACTGGAAGAATTTAACGGTCAAGTTCTGCTAGATCAAAATGTTGTGTCTTATCTAGAGCTACTTAATGTAGCCTATACAGGATGTAATCCAAGAGGCTTGATGCTAGCTCGTGATAAAGCACTGGCGAAAAAGATTCTTACTTATCATCAAATTAAAACTCCAGGCTTTCAGGTATTTCCCAAAAATAGAAAACCAAATCCAAGTAGTGATCTTAACTACCCTATGATTGTTAAATGCCTTTATGAAGAAGCTTCCTTAGGATTATCACAGGCAAGTGTTGTGCACTCGGAAGAAAAGCTTATTGAGCGAGTAAAATTTATTATTGAAACGCATAAGACAGATGTTATAGCTGAAGAATTTATTGAAGGCAGAGAATTTTATGTGGGTGTTCTTGGAAACTATCAATTAAAAACACTTCCAGTTTGGGAACTGAGTTTTGATAATGCTGATAAGCCTGAAAAAGAAATTTACTCACGTAATGCTAAATGGAATACCAAATATAGAAAAAGAAAAGGTATAAAAACAAGTGCCGCTAAAATTAGTGAAGACTTAAGTGATAAGATTGAAGAAATTTGCCGTCAAACCTATAAGGCCCTTGATCTCAATGGATATGCACGAATTGACTTAAGAGTTGATTCAGATGATGACGTCTACGTTATTGAAGCAAATCCTAATCCCAATATTGCTCTGGATGATGAGCTTGCTAGTTCTGCTTTAAAAGCAGATATGAGCTATGAAGATTTATTAAAAAAGATTTTAAGTCTCGCCATTTCATGGGATCAAATTGAATAAGAAGACCCCTCGTTCTTGAGGGGTCGATTGAACACACGCCTGACTATTTAATGGTGATTTTACGATTTTGCTCAGTAGTTGATTTTGCTAATTCAATTTCTAAGACTCCATCGTTATAACTTGCAGTTGACCTTTCCTTGTCAACATTTGTTGGAAGAGTGAAAGCTCTTTTAAAACTTCCGTATCGTTTTTCAGTTCGAAGATATTTATCTTCTTTAACTTCAGATTCAAGCTTTCGCTCGCCTGAAATAACTAATGTATTATCATTTATTTCTACATTTACTTCCTCTTTTTTAATTCCTGGAACATCAAGGCTAACAATAAATTTATCATCAAATTCTCTTATTTCACTATGAGGATTATAAAAAGTATCCTTAGTTTCTGCTTGAGAAAAATCAGTATCAAATGCACTTAAAAATCTGTCAAACACATCATTCTTACGGTTACTTAAATAAAACATATCTACCTCCTATTAAAAGTATCTTGTTCTTACATAACTAAGATGGGAGGGGTATTTTTTATGTCAAGGGTTTGAAAATAGTTTTTTTTTTAACGTGATATTAACTCACAAGAAATATGTTCTTTTATTGCATTTAAGAATTCTAAATACTCGTTTTCACTAATTTGTTTTAATTCCCTTACTTCATAGTCAAATATTAACTCGTGATTACCTCGGTTTTCACGATGCCATGACATGGGATAAGGACGCTTGGGTTTATTGATTTGTATACCATGAGGATTAATTGAATTAACAATTTCAGCAAATCCTTTCATCTTCTTTAAATTAACAGGCATGAGCATTGTTTGAATTTCAATTATACCAGAATATTCTTTTTTAAATTCAATAATCCCCTCTATAATTCCCTTTAAAGTAATTCCTGGTGCTGGACGGTTAATCATTAAAAATGTTTCTTCATCAAGGGCATCAACTTTAACAATTACTTTATCAAGTTTCATTAAAGTTTTTCTAACTTCTGGATCATTTAAAGTCGTTGCATTTGTGAGAATATTTTGTGGAACATTAGGACTGATTTTTCTTATTCCCTCAATCATCTCATTTAAGTTAGAAGCGAGACTTGGCTCTCCTGATCCGGAATAAGTTATGACATCTACTTGAGATCCAGCTTTGAGAATTTCACTATAATCATTTATTACTCTTGATGCTAAAACATACTCTTTAATTTTACTCGTTACAACTTGAATATTTCCAAGCTGACAGTAAATACAATTAAAACTACAAGTGCTCGTTTCAAAAATGGGATCAATTCCGAGTGACCATCCAAGCCGCCAAGATTTAACAGGTCCATAAACTGTAGATTTATTATTAAAGCTCATTTTTTCCATTACCGCGAAGTCTAAGTAACTCAGCTGTTATACTAATTGCTATTTCATTGGGGGTATTATTACCAATAGGTTCACCAATTGGGCAAATGAAATCATTCTCTTTAATGCCTAATTCTTTTAATTCTTTTTCAATGGTGTTTCTTTTTTTAACTGAACCAATAACTCCAAGATACTTGAAATTTCTCTTTAGTGCTTCTTTTAATATGGGAAGATCACTTGCGTGCCCCTTAGTCATGAGGATCACAAAAGTATCATCACTTAATTCAGCGATATAATTGGCAGGTGACTCGAGTTGAATTTTTTTAACTTTACTTAAACTGGGAAGTTTATCTAACCACTCTGATCTGGGATCAATCACAGAAAGTGAGCAGTTTAAATTTAAAAGCACACGGGTTAGGGCCTGAGAAACATGACCAGCCCCAAAAATTGCAATTTTCCAATTTGTATTTTGACTAATATTAAAAAAGAGACTCACCTCTCCACCACAAGTCATGCCAATATCTTTTTGAAGATTCCAAACAACATGTTCTGGAGCGCTAGATTCCATAATCATTAACTTTGCTTTTTCTATGGCCGCATTTTCAATTTTACCACCACCAATAGTTCCAGCAAAAAGCCCATCAGCTGTTATGAGTACTCTTCCTCCAACAACACCAGGGATACTTCCTCTAAAATCTGTAATAGTAACTTCAACAAATGGAGTATTATTTTCAAAAAGAATATTTTGCTCGCTTGTTAGATTAAACATCACTTAACCTATGAAGCTCCATTAGGATTTCTTCATTTGTCGCTGGAGATTTTAACTTTGGTACTTTTCCCGTTTTTCTATAAAGTGCATTTTTAATCGCTAGCCATACTGAGTTTGAAAGTAAAAAAGGTGGCTCACCAACTGCTTTTGATTTAAAAACATTTTGTTCATTTTTATCATTTTCAATAAAGTTAATATTAAAAACTCTTGGAGTATCTTGGATACTTGGAATTTTATATGTCGTAGGACTATGAGATACTAAGTCGCCATTTGCTTTATACTTTAATGCTTCTGCGGTAACCCAACCCATCCCTTGAACAAAGGCCCCTGCCACTTGTCCTTTATCTATACCTGGATTAATTCTTCTTCCTAGATCAATCAGGATATCAGCACGAGTTACTTTACACTCTCCAGTAAAGCGGTCGATTAAGACTTCTGATACTGCGCCACCGTTAGTGAAATATGAAAAAGCATTTCCTTTGTAAGTCACTTTATTAAAACTTAAATTATCTGTTTTATAAAAAGCATAATCACCTAGTTGCATTCTATTCATATAGGCTTTTTGACAAAGTTCACTAAATTTTATCTCTGCCCCAGTTTTAGTATCTTTTACCATTCCACCAGAAAAATTAATATGATCTATGTTTGCTTTTGGATCAACTATAAGTTCTTCACCAACATAGGGATTAAAATTATTTTTTTGAAGCTCAATATAAAAAGTCGCAAGACGTCTTTTAATTCTCTCACTCGCTTTCTTGGCCGCAGCTCCATTAATATCTGTTCCACTTGAAGCGGCGGTTGGAGAAGTATTATGATTTTTCTCCGTAGAAGTAGTCATCATCTTAATATGATTTGCATCTATACCAAATACTTCAGCAATGATTTGCGAAATCTTAGTATTTACCCCTTGCCCCATTTCAGTGGCGCCTGTTGAGGCTTGAATAGTTCCATCTATATGAACATTTACGAGTGCATTACCTTGATTTAAAAATTTCGCCGTAAAAGCAATTCCAAATTTAACACTTGAAATAGCAATTCCTTTAAAATGCGTTTGGCTTTCTCTATTAAACTCATCTATTTCTTTTACTCTTTTTCTATAGTTTGATGTTTTTTCAAGCTGCTCATAAATTTCATCTAAGGGATTGTCCGTAAGAGTTTGAAAATAAGGTGTCACGTTTCTTGAATCATTTCCATAAAGATTTTTTCTACGAATATCAAAGGGATCCCTATTTAACTTATAAGCAATCTCTTCAATGGCGTTTTCCATAATCATGGCACCCTGAGGTCCACCAAATCCACGAAAAGCAGTATTTGATATGTGATTAGTACGAGCACTACTTCCAGTAAATAATGCATTTTCTAAGTAATAGGCACCATCGGCATGAAGCATTGCTCTTTCTAAAATTGAAGGTGAAAGATCTGTGAAAGCTCCAGCATCACTTACCATATCAATTTTGGCGGCCGTTATCATTCCTTGATCATCAAAACTTATTTCATAATGAGATTTAAAAGGGTGTCTCTTTCCCGTCATCTTCATATCATCATCCTTAGTCAGACAAAGTCTGGCCGGACGATTTAATTTTAAAGCTGCAAGTGCCGCAAGGGCCGCAATTGGTGCCCCTTGGGATTCTTTGCCACCAAAGCCACCACCCATTCTCTTTACGATACAAACAACTTGAGAAAGAGGTAAATCAAGGGCGTGGGCCACAACATGCTGAGTTTCACTTGGATGCTGAGCTGAGGTATGAATTTCTACTTGTCCATTTTCCATTGGATAAGCAATAGTCGCTTGTGACTCTAAATAAAAATGCTCTTGCCCACCATTTTCAAAACAACCTACAATTTTATTTTTTGCTGTCTTTAAAACTGAAGCCGCATCCCCTTTTACAAATTGATAAGGACTTACCACTAATTGATTCGCTTTTACCGCTTCATCAATTGTAAAAATAGGTTTTAACTCTTCAACTGTAACTTTAACTAAAGACTTAGCTTTTTCTAAAATATATTTATCTGTTACTACTATTATAGCAACGGCTTCACACATATAAGAAATTTTATCTTCAACTAAAATGGGCTGTTCAGCTACTATTGTTCCCCATTTATTATGTGAGAGATCTTTTGCTGTATAAATAGCTAAGACACTTTCAAGCTCTAAAGCTTTACTGGCATCAATGCTTTTTAATATACCGTGAGCACAAGGTGCTCCAATAATACCAACAAAGACTTCATTAAAATGTTCTGAGCGATCATCTATAAATATTGATTCACCACTGACATGAGTATAACTTGAATCATGAGGTATATTTTTTCCTACGCTCATAATTTACTCACTAGTTCAAGGGACTCAAAATAAAATTTTTGCATCAAATTTTTAGAAACTGTATAGCGAAATTTATCTGATCCTCTAACATCACTCATGGGAGTCATGCCTTTTTCAATGAGATCATCTAAATCCGAAAAAGATGTTTTAGAAAAATCCCTTCCTTTAAGTTTTGCTTCCACACTAGGCATTCTTAATACGACTGGTCCCACTCCCCCATAACTTATTCTAATATCAGAAATTTTTCCAGCATCAATTTTAGTATGGGCAGCAAATGTAACAGCTGAAATATCCATATCGCGTCTGAGTGAAACTTTGTATAATTTTACAAATTCATTCTTTGCCATTTTAGGAATTTTTACACCGGTTATAATTTCAGAATCAGAAAGATCAAAACTTTTATACCCTTTATAAAAATCATTAATATTAATTTCACGAGAGCCATTTTTTGAAACAACCATTAAACTCGCATTGACACTCATAAGAAAAGGGACTGAATCCGCTACCGGAGAAGCATTGACAATATTACCCACAAGAGTAGCTCTATTTTTAATTTGAGGAGAAGCAAATACGTTAATCATATTGCAAAATTCAGAGAACTCATTTTCAAGCTTATCGCAAATATCAGTTAAATTGGCATTTGCTCCAATAAGAACATGATCACTATTAATTTCAATTTTATAAAGTTCTTCAATATGTGAAAGTGACATAAAATTACTTCGATCAAGGCCTCGTTTATTTATTTGAACACCTAAATCACTCGCTCCAGCAATTAATCGAAGTGTAGAATTTTTTAAACTAAGTGCTTCTTTTAAAGTTTTAGGTGCGTAATAATTAAAATCTTTATCCTTAATATGAACACCCTGAGCATAATGATCTTTTAGATCAGCTAAAATTTCTTTCATCTTATATTCTGATTCTAGACCCTTCCACTTCTTCGTATCAATAGCGAGTCCGGAATCTATTATGGATTCATAACCTGTGCAGCGACAAAGATTTCCAGTAAGAGCGTTTTGAACCGCTTTGCGATCTATTGATTTTTTTTCATTAAGTCGGTTTTCCACCATACAACTTAATGCTGCTACAAAACCCGGAGTGCAATAACCACATTGTGAACCATGTTCAGTTACCATTGCCTCTTGAACAGGATTTAAATTTCCACATGAATCTTTAAAACCTTCAACCGTTATAATATGAGTGCTATCAAGATTTGCAACAAGTGCAATACAAGAATTAACTGGATAATAAGTAAGCTTTCCGTTTTTTTCATGAGCTAGGTTTGCAACTAAAACTGAACAAGCACCACAGTCACCTTCGGCGCAAACAACTTTTGTTCCCTTCATTCCCTTTTCATAGCGAAGAAAATCAGAAAGTGTGTGCACACTATCATGACCTTTAACTTCAACTCTTTTGCCATTAATATATAGCAAGACATAATCACGCATTTTAAATCCTTGGATTCCTATAAGATTAAACAAAAAGGCCTTTAAAGTCTAAATTAACTAGATGCATAAATTGACCTGTCTCAGGAATTGATCTACTTTAAAGTATGAAAAACTTAATCATCTTTTTATTATCGATCACCCAAGTTTACGCACAGCAACTTTCAAGCCCAGAATTTACAAGCGCTGTTAAGGAAATTACCGAGGACTTTAAAATTAAAAATTTTTCGGCCATAGATTTAGAAGAATATATTGGAGCTGTAAATTTCAATGATCACTTCACTCTACTTGATGCACGTGAGCCAGCGGAATACAAAGTTTCCCACCTAAATAACGCTATTTTCATTGGGAGTGATGATTTTGATTATGATCAGATTAAAAATAAACTAGACCCAAATAAAATTATTATTATCTATTGCTCCGTGGGTTATCGCTCCTCCAAAATTGCGGAAAAGATCGAGAATAAAGGGCATAAAATCTATAATCTTAATGGGGGAATTTTTGAATGGATGAATCGAAAATTTCCTGTAGTAGATAGCTCTAATAAGCCCACTCAAAAAATTCACACCTATAATAAATCATGGGGTAACTATGTTGAGTATGGGGAAAAAGTACATTGACATATATCCGCTAATTTAGGATTATTTCTACTTAAATACACTTTGGAGAGGTGCCCGAGTGGTCCAAGGGAACAGTTTGCAAAACTGTAAAGCCGACGGTTCAAATCCGTTCCTCTCCTCCAAAATAATAGGCCACTGATTAACGTTAGTGGCCTTTTTTTATTTAAACATTTGAAATTATTAATTGAAGTTTCAATAGTTTAGTTCTGAAAAATTTTTTGATCCAAAGCTTACTGTCTGGTGCTTTCACCCATTGGCTTAATTTGTGCTTGCTTTAAGCACAAATCGGGGTGTAAAGCCGTTTTAGTTCAATTTGTGCTTATAACGAAAAACTAATACTTCCAAACTCAATGATAGTCGAACATTCAAGTGTTCTGTTTCGGCTATACAGCAGCTTTACATCGTCGTTTTCCATATCATAAATGGAGGTTTTGTGAGCAAAAGAAATAAAATAATTGTGCAGACATCTGAGTCCTTTGCACTCAAAGAGTTGCGCCTAATGCGTGACTTATCGCTTCGTCAACTCGCAGAAAAATTGAACTTATCCTTTGCTAGAGTTCATCAAATGGAGACTGGGCGCGAAGATATTACAGACGAATATGTAAAACTTTTCTGCAAGAAATTAGCAGTTAGTGATCACGAATGGAGCAAGTTAACGGGAGTTTCAAATGTAGATCATGAACTCTTAGAGGAGTGTTTTGAGTTGTTAAGAGGACTGAATCAGGAAAAAGTTGAGGCGGTTTATGAGGTTTTGAGGGTGCTTTAATTTTTTTATTCTACGAATAGATTATATACATTTTGGAAGATCTTAAGTTATTAGTTTAATATGCCCGAGCTACACGAGCGTTCTTCCGACTTTTTAACGATGCCAATAAAATCGTGTAACTAGCGACTGACAAAGGCTTTTGCCGCGTTTTCATTTTTCATCTTGTTTCATCATTTTTCACGATATTTCATCAAATCGGCGGGCATGGCGGATCCCCGAATTGCTTCGAGTAGTAACTGCAATTTTAATGTCTGAAGCGGGTATTTGGCGGGGTTGCGGATGCCTAATTAAAACAGTTCACAATAATAAATATTTTATTATTTTTGGCGGGTACCCGCGATTTACAATAATTCCTGCTGCTAACTACTTATTTATAATTTTAAGCCAAACTGCCAATAACACTCTCAAAAAGGAAAAACTAAAAGGAAACTCCATAAAGCATCCTTTAAACATTCTTAGCAAAATATCCTCATCTCTTTCTCTGTGTCCAGCAACGCAGAAAATAACTGTATATGCCCCATAATCTTTAAATATAATCCATTCACCAGTTAAGTTTCTTTCTTTAAATCTTTTCGAATACGCACCTGATATGACATCAAATGTTAGCTTATTTACTCCCTTTTGAGTGATCACTTGATTCTTAGCTACCCCGGCTTCTTTAATTGACTTCGCAATTTGTTGATTTAACTTTTCAGATTTTTTACTACCAACTTTCCAGTGATTAGCTATATTCTCAATCATGAAGCGGGCCTCAAACCAGTGCTTCTTTTTAAATCCTTTTAATACCTTTCCTCTATAAAGCTCTGCAGGCTTGGTATTTCCCTGTCTTCGCTTTCCAATATCTCGAATTGTATCTCCGATTGCTCGTATATCAAATCTATTATCCTTGAGAAAAGTGGCAATCTGACGAAACATCAACAGTGAGATTTTAACATTTTTTAAATCTTCACTAGAAAGTCCCATTAGTTCAAGCAATTCACTGGTCGAAAATTTTTTCTTTTTATCCAAAACCAAGTTCTCTTCTTAGACCGATAAAACGTCATGTGTATAAGGCAAATTCACAAGGCTTCTCTTTAAACCTATCATCTTTAAGTCATGAATTGCTAACTGAGCAATATAATCTAACTGTAGCCAACATTGTTTTAATAATTCTAGATAGTACAAATTGAAATGGTGGCCCCTATGCCCACACTTAATTTCCATTTTCGTGATATCAAACGAGCTATCATTGTGAGCCAATGCATTTCTCCAAACATTATCAACATTTTTGTCATCCGGACATAATGTTGTTTCATTCAATGCAGTTAAGGATGTAATTTTATTTTGAGTAGATGAATTGAGATAATCCTCTATTGAGACACTAGAGAACTCATCGTAGCGCCTACTATTTTTTATATTTAGAAAAAGCCCTAACGAGCTCATTACTTTAGGGATTATTTCAAATAGCTCAACATATACGTTCTCTGTTTTTTCATATTCGATACTCGATAGAACATAGTCATTAATATCAGCGTCTAACCTTACTAGTAATCTCAATTGCCTTAAATCATTATATGCATCAAAAAATTTAACTAGCGCCTTCTTATAATGTTTAAGTTGTCTATTAAAGAATGATTTACCGTAGAAAGAAAGTAACTCATCGAGTCTGTATCTTCTTGTTTCAAGAAGATCATCTATCATTCCCTCTAAGTAGTTTTCAATTCTGTTATCTTTCATTTTAACTCTAAGAAGAGAAAAGAAATTTACCAGCTGTTTAAAAAATTCTTCAACGCATGAATCGCCGACTTTTATTAGCTCTTTGTCCTCATAGCGTTTATGTAATATTTCAAATTTCCTATTATCGTATAAATCCCACTCGATTTTAATGTCCTTCCAGTATTCCAATATGGCATCCGAATCAACAAACCCTTCCATCTCATCTTCTGTTAGGTACTGACTCATAATTGACATCATATGCATATTTGGGAAAAATTCCGAGTCTCGTAACTTATCAATAGGAATAGGAACATCCGGGTGTAAGTTAACGACACAGTCCTCCAAAATATCAATCCCATCTACTTTTTGGCATGAGATGAATCTTTCTTTCGGCGGAAATTCTCCCGGCTTCTCAAAGTAAAAACCATACCCAGTCTGGCTTGAACAAACAGGACATGCAAAAGTGTGATTTTGTTCGGTATTTGTTCCGAGAGTAATCCTTAGTGTTACTTGAGCACTACATGTATTACAAATGACATTCTGTCTATTTACTCCCATGACTTGTCTCTTTGAAAATTTCTACTTGTTGTCTTCTCAACATGAAATTCAATTTTTGCGTAGACATCCTTTAAAAAGCCTAGTTTAAACAAAAACTGGAGCCAAAACTCTTTTGCAGCTTCAAACACGTCCAAAATTTTAAACTTTTTATCGTTTACTGATACCACAAAATCATAGGTAAAAGTTTGGAGTGGTTGGCCGGCCCTAAACTCGCCAGCGGTCACGACTTTTGATCGCCAATTAACTTGAGCTTCTACTTTAGAATTTTTATGATTTTCAAGGTGTTTTGAACCATTAGCAATTTCCCAACATACTTCAAGAACATCTGACTTTGACCGAATCGCTTCTTGAAAAGATTTCAAGTTTTTTTGCGAAATACTAGATAACTTAAATTTCAGTTCTTCAGCTACTCTGTTTTGTTCCTCACATGAAAGAGAAGTCCAAACCCAATCAGTTAAATGCCAAGCCGTTACAGCAGTATTGAATGCGTGATAAGCAGCAATTTCATGATTTAAAGGTACTTGTTTTGGTTGAGACTCTATGGCATCTCGAAGACAATCAATTTCCCAATCCAACTTTTTAAAAAGATCTGTTGGATTAGACAAATGAAAAACTCTTTTGTTTTCAGTTTTCATAACACTTCGATCTCTCCATCTGCAAACCAGCCAGACTGAATTAGATGACTTCGAACATCGGCTGGAGACTTGGTATAAACAACAATTGCCAGTCCTTCTTTTGCTCGACTGCAAGTGACATAGAATAATCTCTTAGTTCTATCAACACTGTTATCTCTACCAGCAGCTCTGTTCTCCAAATCCCTATCTGTCTCAGCCGTTGCTCCAAGTAGCTTTTCGTAACTAATCTTTAATCCGCGAGCATTCGTATCATCAAGAATCAGCATTACTCTTGGGAACTCTAAGCCTTTAACTCCTTGGTGAGTATCAAAACTTGTTCTGCCTGATATATATTCATTATAAGAAACTAGTTGAGAAAAAGGATTTTTAAATGATTCTTCCCATGCATCGAATAGTGTTTCCTTATCGTTGTCTTCATCTTCTAAGGAGAAAGAACCTATCAACTCTTTCTCCTTAGCAGTTCTTGAGGCAAGAAAATTTAATGATTCTGGAATCGAAAGTAACTCCAGAGAATGAAGTTTTTCGAGGACATCAACTATTAAGGGATCATTTTCATTTTCCCATAATTTAAAAAATTCTTCTGCTTTATTCCCTACACTGTTTATCTCACTTAGTTGATTTTCTTTATCCTTTAAGTACTTTCTCTCTAGCAAAGGACTTTCTTTCTTTAAGATTCTAGCCACTTTAAAGCTATCGCCCGTCTGATATGCACTCAACAAAGGCATAACTGTATTGCTAAAAAACTTAAGGCCTGGCAAGCTGCCATCTAGCAAACCTGTTTTAAGCCTATCCTCTTTATATAAAGGCTCAAAAACTCCCTCAAAACCCATTCGCGATGCTGATAAATGATGTTCAATAGTAAGAATTTTAATATTTTCTTTATCACCACACCATTCTTCATCACCCGTAATATCTTTCATCTTCTCCTTAACTCTATTCTCTAATGCTAATTGCGAGCCTTGGTTAGAATCAATCAAAAAGACTCTAATCATACCCTCGACACTATCTTCACGTGGCACCTGAGTTTGACGATCAACATCCTCTCTTATTTTATTTATCAATTTTATTATTCTTCTGGGACATCTATGATTTACAATTTTAGCAGGTTTTACCCATGAAGATGGAACAGCATCCAGTAAGTTATCTTTACCATCTGAATAGATTCTCTGCATGGTGTCACCAAAAAAACCTACGCAAAACTCATCAGAAAGAGTTTGCTGACATAAAATTACAGCATCAACCAAATGCTTATTAGTATCTTGGCACTCGTCAATAAGAAAAATAGGAAAACGAGCTGCCAAAATTTCTCGCATCAATTTTTTTTCTGTAATAAATGTTGTTGCGATTTTAACAACCTCAGCATGATTAAGTGAATCATATCCTCGATTCTCTCCATTTGGGCTATAGTTAATTTTTTTAGTGGTCGGCAATTTAGAAAGCCTCTTTTTTTTACTCTCTATGCTTTTTTCTCTATCAATAAAAGCTTTGGTTCCAGCTCTCCCTCTTCTTTGTTTTTCTTCGAGATCAGCGATTTCTTCAAGTAAGCGACTCTGTAACCATTCCTTTATATCTTTTTGAAAACGATTTATAAGATTCCATAAAAAACTATGAATTGTCGCAACATAAAACAAAGGATCATACTCTAGCCTATGAATAATCTCATCTCTAGCGGCATTAGTATATGTTATCACTGCGATTTGCTTTCCTCTTAACCGTAGCTCATCTCCCCTTTCATCTCTATGTCTTTTCAATACTTCGACCAAAGTTCTTGTTTTTCCCGATCCCGCACCAGCAAGTAAAAAGAAGCTTTTCATATTTTTATCATCAAGGAACTGATAAATTTGCTCACTCACATTTAAATCTTTTTCTTCAGGAGTCATTTTTAATTCAAGCCTTTTTCTTTCTAGATGTTTTCTTTTTAACCACTTTTTTCTTTGATGCGCTAGTCTCTGAAATGGACTCCTTATTTTCAACTTTCTTCTTGCTTGATTTGAGAGATTCTAACAACCAATTCAAACCATCCTTAATATATTTAGGAGTGTTAATTAATTCAGGATTTTTTTGATATAACAAATCCAGAGCAAACTCTGCCTTCTTTGCGCTTTTCAAATCCTCAAAAACACTTTGTCTTATCGTGTCAATATCCTCTCCGCTTTCGATTTTTGTAGCAGCTTCCCTAGCTTTTTTTGTAAAACCATTCCCATTAAGATCTTTCAGTAAATTAAAATTCTCAAATATTAGTGAATCTTCAAATGTGTATGGGATTACTTTATGCTCACCCTTCTTATTATTTATCTTCACTTCTATCTGGAATGCTACACGTACTGAATCAACTACTTTATTGTCTTCGTTGAGGTTTATGAGATCATCTATCTTTTCTTTTTGTGGCACCCAAGTTTTTAATGTTGAATTCGACGTCGTAAAATTTGCATCCAAAGTAGGAGGAGCGTTTTTCCCTTCAGCATTTTTTGAATCAATATCAGTAACTATCAAAGAAAATATACCCAATGACTCAATTAATGGTTTTAATCGATGAGCATGACTTCCTCCAACCTCCAGAATACTTAAGTAACATTCCGTTAGCTTTGGAAAATCTTTTTTAATAAAGTGAGGAACAAGCATCCTTTCTGCCGGCCCTTCCACTAAAATTACAGCATCAGCAAAAAACAAATCACAGTGGGTTGATTTTATATAACGAGTTACAAATTTATCTGTATCGGCACCTACCCCAAAAATAGTTGATAAATTTTTTATACAAGCAACAGGAATTATATCTCCTGCGCCATCTTTTCTTTGAAAATATCTTAACCCTGAAAAATCTACTTCATGAGCGATATGACTTGAGTGAGTGCTGACAACAAGCTGAGTGGATAATGCTTTGCTATCGACTAGCTTTTTGTTATTTCGTAAAACTGAGTATGCTTTATTAATAAATACTTGTTGAACTTGCGCATGCAAATGGGCTTCGGGCTCTTCTATCAAAACCAAATGTAATGGTTCTATTTTTATTTCTTCGGTCTCTTCCCTTAATTTACTAACTTTACCTACTCTTAGCCATTCATCTCTATATCTCATTAATTTAAAAATCATAGAAATCAAGTTCTGATAGCCCAATCCATTATATTGTTCTGGTAATTTAAGATCTCCAGGTGCCCCAACATCAAACTGAACTGCGGCGGGGTGATTTAAACCTTCCATCGGCTTAAGTTTGCTTGATATAGTAATCTTAGGATCACCAAAACCTGGATACCCTAACGTCTCTAGCTCTTCAACTGCCTCTTTAAACCCTTCGTTAATTCTTTCATTGAACGAATCCTGAGCACTCTCAATTGCTTCAAGCGCTTTTACATCATTAACATCTGGAGACTCCGCTGGATTTATGTGTTTTGTATAGTAACCTTTTAACTGTGTTGATAAATTACCTGCCGTTCCCCTGACACTGTCATCCTCTCCCTCATCTTGAGAGTTTGGATCACGAAAACCTCGCTGTGCATTGATAATGTTTACTTTTATCAATCCCTTCATTGGATCTCCGTCTAATGGGTCACTATCATCATCAAGTGCTTGAGGCTTAGCGACCCCTTTCTCAGGATCAACACATTTAGCAGGATCTAATAAATAAAAATTAACTTCAAAATAACTTTTAATTTTCCTTTCTAAAAAATGATGTATCGATGTTGGCCACAAAGATAACTTACTATCAGCCTTCTGTTTTGTATCTTTTGCTTGATTAAATGCTTGCACATACTCTTTATATAGCTCTTTACAATTTCTTGGTTCTAACTGAAACCTAACACCAAGTTTTCCACCACTCCATTTTAAATGAGGTATAATATCTCTGACATGGTGAAGTTCATCCTTTTCAACTTCAAGCCACAAGTCGACAGAAGGAAGAACTCCAAGCCATTTTTTTCTTTCCTCAACAAAATCTGGAATGTTGTTTGGATTTTCCCATTCTTGAGAAAATGATAATATTTCCTTCCAATTTGAAAGCGTAATATCAGTGCTCTTAAGTTTCCCTCTATCTTTTGCAGATAAAAATAAAATTAATGCATCCATAGCGGAAGTTTTTCCGCTATTATTAGCTCCTACAAATAACGTCTTTTCTTTATCTAAATCGATTCTACAAGCTTCAATTTTTCGAAAATTGCGAATCTCTGTGAACAAAATCCTCATATAACTCCCAAGATATTACCATTGGAATAATATACATTTCAGCATAAAGTGTAAATTAATTTTGTTTCAATCCTCCTGACCAGTCAAGTACATAAACACATAAGTAAGGAACATTGAAAGTGCCTTAGTTTTTATTTCACTTTTTTTACGAGTAGGCTTTAGTCATTATAGTAACGCTAAAAAGTATTAATACCTTCATTACTTTCCAAGCTTAAAGCATATTATCTTCCCCGATTTTTTATCCAATTCAATATGTACTCCACCTTGCTTAAACATTTTCCCCGCTTTACTATCTTTCCAAATTGGATTTGTATCAATAACCCAACTGTTCTCTCTTTCTTCTATTTTATATGGCTTTAATCTTTCAATTTCTTTTGGTGTTTTATATTTACTAATTAAGACATCAGATATTTGTTCTACTATTTTTTGATTTGAAATTAGATACTCTTGCAACTAGTGCAAATAGATAGTATTAAAACAAAAGTATAGACAAAATTATTATATCGCTTAATCATGCACATCCTATTATCTATGTTGTTATATCGTTTTCGGAATATTGCTATTTTAGCATTAATCCTAAATTCATCACAGTTGCTTGCTAAGTCACCAATACTTAATCATTATATTACTCATTCATAAACTATATAGGTAATAGTTGTGCGATTTATTGGCAGTTAGTTAACTTCACTTAGTAATAAATTGGCATATTAATTGAAACAAGCTGTCAAACAAAATGCTACTTGCAAATTGTTAAACGGAGTTTATCTTCAGTCTTTCAAGCTTTTACATAATAAGTAAACCTCATCATCTATTAATGTTTTAATTGGCGAAAAAAAAGGACTATCCTTAACTAAAGATTTATAAAGATCAACTTTGTTAAACATATCAACGTAGCCTATCTTAATTCTACAACTATTTTTTCTCGATACTTGAAAATAAACTTCAAACTGACCTAAGGATTTTTTGCTAAAAAAATAGTTCTCATTACTTTCAATTATTTTAAAGTTCAATCTTTCAAAAACATCTATCATTTCACTTACAGACTTATCGCCCTCAAACATAAAATCATATGCATCCTTCTCTTCATATAAAAGAGAAACAACTCTATCCTGAGAAGTCCTTCCCAATTTTAAATATACGTAAATAGCCATAACGACTGTAATTATTAATGCAATCCAAAAAATTTTTAAATTCATCATATTCTCCTACTCTAGCATCCTAAAGGACAAATCTTAGTATTAACAGGTGGAAATGGATCTGGCACATAGTTTGGTGAATGTATTGAAGGCGAATTCAAATGAAACTCAGCATCTAATTGAGCCTCATCTAATTCTCTAATTCCCTCCCCAACCGCTTCGTTTGTAACACTTTGCTTGCCTTCTAGTATCATACTACGTAGCTCTGTTCCTGCAAAAAATCCTTGAAGGCCACCGAGTAAAGTAAACAACCCTAAAGCTCCTCCACTATATCCTAAAGCTGTCCCAACAACATTAGCACCGATTGCTCCCCCAATAGTAGTTCCCAAGATAAAAAGACCTGGTCCACCGACTAAGCCTCCTGCTGTAGCTATTATGCCTCCTATGGCTGCAAAGCCAGATATAGTTATTGAAATTGCAAAGCCTTTAACAAAGCCTGCAGCAAAATTGCCTAACACGTCAGCAAAATCCCCCCCTCCTTTGTAGGCTGCAAAAGCACCTGATACGACTCCTGCAACTATTGCAGCTGTTACAATAAATTTCCCTAAAGGATCTCGATACGATATAGGATTATTTGCGGCATAAATATATTTACTTAAAAATGACTTTGGTGAAGAGAGAGCTCCAGATACAGGATCAGCCTGAATAAACCTACCTATATTAGCATCATAATACCTAGCCCTGTAATAATAAAGATCAGCTTCCTTATCCAGCTCCCTACCCGTATAAGTCAGATAAGGCTCAATAATCGGCGCAATAACACCCCCAGCAGCATTCTTAACCGCAATCAATTTACCAAATGCCGAATAGGCATAGTGCTGTAGAAGAAGTCCAGACGTGTTGATTATTTCTGATACTGTTCCTTGAGCGTCTTTTAAATAATAAAACTCTCCTGCTTGCGTTGCTCTTCCTGCCGCTACACCTTCTGCTGTGATTTCAATAGCCAGAACATCATCGATTGCAAGGTTTGAATAAGTGTAGATGGCAAGAGTGTCGTGATTTTCATTTAGTTCTGCGACTAAGTTTTGTCCATCGTATCCATAGATTCTGGTTTTGGAATTTGTTGGAGTAAGTTCATCTGTGAAGATTTTTTCTACTCTTCTTCCAAGGGCATCGTAATGATAGCTTAGAGATTTTGTTAAGCTTGAGTTTTCAAAGTATTCTATTTTTGTGAGTCTTCCTTCTATGTCATGGGTGTAGTTAATGATATTGCTCATATCATTTTTATCCATTTTTGAGAGAAGGTTTCCTCGAAGATCATAAGTGTAAGTGTATTTATAATCTTCAGTTAATCTTTGTTTTTCGTTATCGTAGATGTAGTTTCCAAAGCCGTCTGTGACTCTGTTTCCAAGGGCGTCGTAACTAAATCCTTCAGTTTCATAATTACTGATTAGTTCAGGGTTTGAGTGACTTGTGAGTTGTAAGTCATTATCATAGCCATAGAGATGATCTCCATAAGCTGTTTTGACTACTTCTCTAAGTCCTGTCGTGCTCATCGCATACTGAAAAAACGAAATTGTATTTCCAGCATTATTTTTATGATTAATTAAAAGTGGATTATTTCTTCCATCATAACTAATACTTGTACTAATCCCACCAGATCGATTAATTTTTGAGATCCTCCCTGAACTATCATAATTCCAATTAAAAACTTTTCCATTATGATTCGTTAAGCTCTTAATTCTATCGACCGTATCATAACCATAGGTATTGCTCACGGCCTCACCACTGGCACCATTTACAGTAAATACACGACTTGATAATCTTCCTTGGTTATCATAACCATAATTATTTTCAAAAACTGGAAGATAACTTTTTGCTCCTGACCCTTGAGAAACTTCAGATTTAACTAAACTTTCTGAATCAAAATACTCATACTCTATATCAATCATACTAGTTGAATTTTCAACATGTTTGATATTGTCTCGATTATCATACTGAAATAAATAAGCTTCATTGGGCAGAGATGAAGACATAAGAACTTTATTAGTTACCCTATTGGCGTCATCATAACTAAAAGTAGTTTGAGTATTTTCTTCATCTACTAGGGTTTTTAAATTTCCGTTTGGATCATAAGTCATCACAACTTCATCAAGATAATGATTTCTTTTTAATATAGGTCGTCCCATTTTATCATAATCATAAAAAGTTGTTTTGAAATTTGGATCTGTAACTTGTCTTAAATTTCCATCATCTAAGTACGAATAACTTGTAGTTTCACCTTTGGCGGATTTAACTGAAGTTAATCTATTAAAAGAGTCATAAGTTTTAAAAATATTTTTATTATCTGCTCTTGTCAGAGTTATTACATTTCCGGCCGTATCTCTCTCATACTGAGTAAGAATGGTTGCACCTTCTATAATAGCTGACTTAGAAGTGACATTACCAAAGTCATCATAACCAATTACGACTTCACTTCCATTAGGTCTTTTGATTTTTGTCGGAAGTCCAAGATCATTATATGAAAGATAGCTTGTAATTTCTTGAGTTAAAACAGTTCCCGATTCATCATATTGAATATTTTTAATTTCATAATCAAGAAGTCCTGTTACTTGGTTATAAACAGCTCTATAGGTATATTTTAAATCATTTGGATCAGCAGTTGCTATATTATTCCAAATATCTGTGTGACTATCCCAAGTGCTCGTTAAGCGCCCAAGATTATCATAGGTAAATAATTCTTTTTTCCCTGAAGAGGTATCAGTTTTAAAAATAAGATCCCCTACTTCATTATAGACAAAGCTCACTTCAGTAGGTGGATTTAATTCATCTCCATCTGGTCTAATAATATGAATAGGCTTTCCATCATTATTTCGACTTACATAAGTAGTTCTTCCCAGTGGATCAATAATGGTATTAATAAATCCATCTTTTTGTGGAATAAAAACTGTACTCTTCCCTTTAGCATCAGTTAAAACGCTATTAATATCACTATCAGTTAGGCCAAGTGACTTTAAAGCTTTTGGATCAAGTGGGTCAGCACCTTCTTCAGTAGCAGCAGCTGAGGAAGCATAATCTTGTAATGAAGTTTCCCCAAGTTCTGGATCTATAGTTTTTTGAAGTTTTCCAAATTCATTATATAAAAATTGTGTTGTAAATCCTCTTTCACTTATATCTTCTGAAAGTAAATCACCATCATAATCAAAACCTCTCGTTATATTATCAGGATAATTAACTGATATAAGTTGATTTCCACTATAACTAAACGTTGTGGCCGGTTTTCCAGGAACTTCAATACTACTTAAAAGACTTCCAGAGTAATTGTACTTTATTTGTTGTCCTGTTGGATCTTGAATTGAGGTTACTCTATTATCATCAAAGGCATAGTCGTAATTCGTCGTTAATCCGATTTGAGAAATAGAACTGATTTGTCTTCCTACATTATCAAATAATACTTTTGATCCATCTCTATATTCTCTTGAAAAACTACCATCCCCTAATCTTCTTAATTTAGTATTATCAGTTATATTTGATATAAATACTAATTCATTTGATTCTTCTCCAGAGTTTTTAAAAGTTACTTTTCTAATTCTATTTCTTCCACTTTCTAAAATTACTAAGTTCTTTGAATTATCAAGTGCTATTAATTCTGGATTTATTAAACTTGCATTTAATGCACTTTTTCCATCTCCAATATCAGTTGCTTCATTTGATCCTGCAACGGTTTGTGCAATCATGGTATTCATATTAATTCTTATAATTCTGCCATTTCCTGAATCAGCTACATAAAGATAAGCTGGATTTAATTCATCTCCATTATCTATGGCCATACCAAAAGGATTATTCAATAAAAGATTATCAACATGAATTTCATCCACATTAGTTGGATTTAAATTAGGATAATTAGATCCCGAAAAAGTAGAAACATATCCATTAGTATCAACTTTTCTAACTACTCCATAAGAAGTAGTTATATAAAGATTTCCTTGTCCATCATAAATTAATCCACGAGGCCCTGGAATACCAACATCAGGATTTGAGAAAATGAGACCATCTCCTGAATGATCGGCTGATCCTCCCATCCATGTTGAAAGTTCCCCTGTACCTGAATCAAAGAGACGAATTTTATTATTTCCAGTATCCGCAATGAGATACTTCCCAGTAGACATCTCTACAATTCCAGCGGGACTATTTAAACCTGAAACACCAATAGCCCCATCATCCATTCCTGCAATTGGCATTGAACCTGTTGAGGTTGGACGTGGTAAAATCGTAACTACAGTATCTAATAAAGAAGGGACGCCTCTAAGTTCACATTTTTTATCAAAACTCCCTGTAAAAATGGGTTCCTCACAATTAAAAGAATTTGAAGCACATGTATTATTATATTCAGAGCGACCTCTAATATTTGGACTATCAAAAAGACCTGCCTTTGTTTCTACTTGTCCTAAAAATGGATTAATAATGGCTAGCTCTCCATCACTATTTGTTGCTAGATAAGAAGAACTATCAATTTGAATAAATTGCTTGATTTTTCTAAATCCTTGATACGCTGATTGAAACTGTTCACACTTATAATACTTGTGATTATGTGGTTTATAACACGCACTCGAGTTATAAGACCCCTCTTTACAATGTCTAACAGTTTTATAATGCCTAGAAGCTTCAAAACCAAAACTACCTGAAAAAGTTCCAACATTTCCTAAAATAGTTTCCTCATTCGTGTCTAGATCTAGCTCCACCATTTGATTATTATTTTTAATAAATTGAATTTTATTATTTAACTTAAAATTTCCTCCTCTAAGTGGCCCAACTGAACTGACAAGAGTTGAGATTGTTGAATCAGGTGCATAATGAGATAGAGAACCATCAGCCTCTTCAAGCATGATTCTATTACCTTCAGGATTAATTATTTTTTGAACTCCTTTTATTTTCCAGCCACGTCCTGCTTCAGAATTAATTTTATTTTGAACATAAAGAGTTCCTTGCACGCTATCTGGGAAAACTTCATCCAGTGACTTCTCTTCAACCGTTCTTGATTTTTGATATGATGTATCCGTCTCCCCATCAACTTTTACTTTTAAACCAAATCTCAAAGTTGATATAATCATATTTTTAAGCTTAA
>CAYGTU010000015.1:0-26067 GCA_964352945.1 uncultured Bacteriovoracaceae bacterium | reverse complement strand
TACTTAAGTCAAGCAAATCAACAAAGGTGTTAAAATGAAAAGAATGATTTTATTATTTTTTGTATTATGTTTGAGTCAAAGTGCATTTTCAAAAATTTTATTTTGTGAGAGTAAGTCGGATTTAGATATTGGTGGAGGTGAAACAGAATCCTTAATTGATATCCATTTAAAATTAAGAAAAGATACTTCTGATCAAAGATTAGAGAGACCAGTAAAAGGTAGAGCAACGGTTTTGAATTCAACTTTAGGAGTAGTTAAAGTTACTAATGGTAAGTGTTTTGATCTTATGGGTTATAATTATTATGTCCATTATATTGGAGGAGGCTTAGGTCTAGAAACTTCTTCAGGTGTATTTAATATATCTTGTCCTTTAGTTTCAAATAAAAGATTTGGTCCCGTTGGTGACGTCGCCTCATTTGCAGGAGTTGTTGCAACAGCTAAAACAGGTGTAGGTGTTACTGGTGGTGCTTTTATTAATAAAGCTTTCGGTATTTGCACTTTAATAGGCGTAGACATAGGTTTAGGGGCATCAGCAACTGCTGGTGGGCTTTATATTAGAAACATTCCTAATCACGATAATTTAACAAAAGAAGCAGCTGCGCTATTAAATCTAACTGATGAAGATTTACTTTCTGAATTTAAAAGAGGCGTAGGTCTTTATAAATTAATAGAAGCAACGGTAACAGAGACACAGCAAAGAAGAAGAGGTGAAAAAATAGAAACAAATGAGATCGGTGAAATACATTTTAGACCCGAGTATAGAAATGATAGAAAAGATATGGTTAAAAGATCAGCAATTCTTTCGCTAAGAGAATGTGATGAACCCTTACTTCGCACAAAAGATATTACTAGAGAATGGAGAATTACTTCTAATCCGATTGGATATTTTGAAAATGCAGATATAATTACTGGGTTAAGATCCCTTGTTCAACGTGGTTGTATTCTATAAATAAAAGGCTACCTTCGGGTAGCTTTTTTTATTCTTAAACTATTAAGGAGCATTTCCCCAGCCAGCCGGCCCAAGTGTTATACTACTTGGAGTAATATCTTGAGCATCTTGGCAAAAATAAGGCTCACCTGTGGTTAGCATATTATCATTATTATAATCAATATATGACATAATACCTACATTGGTATGATCACCACTAATCATAGTCGCAGGAATTAAATTGGGAGTTTTTTTAAAGCTTGAAATATTGCCTGAACAAGTTCCAGCAGAACAAGTTGCAACTGAAGTAACACCAATTGCATGAAAGTCAGAATTTAGAAATCCATTACCTTGAGCTGTCGAACAAGTGGTATTTAAGAGACTGACATGAAAATTAAATCCACTTGCAGAGTTATCTCCACAATTTGTAGAAGCACTACAGACAAAATCAATCGAAGGAATAATAGTAGCAATTCCTCCACCAATAATTCCACCACCACCAACACCATTACAGCCTGTTAATACCAAAACCAAGATTATTAAATTAAAATTTTTCATAGAAAATCCTATTAAATTTTAGCTTAATTAATATCGGTACTATCTATAATTACTGAAAGGATAAAATAAAACCGACAGGGTTTGTCGGTTTCGATTGAAAGTATATATTATCTAAAAAATTTATTTATAAATCTTCTTCAGCATAATTTTCATCTTGAAAATGAGCCTTTGAAGTACGGTGAATTTTTTCTTTCATTTGTTCTTTGTGTTTAGAAAGTTGTTTTTCTAGCTTGGTAACAGCATCATCTAAAGTTTTGTAAAGATCATCTTTAGTTGAATCAGCGTTTACAGTGATTCCTTTATAAATAACATGTACTTTAGAATGGTGTCCCGCTTTATCAACTGAGCAAGTCCAATTTACATCAAAACTTCCGTCAAAAAATTTTTTAAGTTTTTGAGATTTTTTTTCAATTTTTTCTTTAATTGCTTGTGTTGATTCAATTGAGTCAAAGTTTATATTTAATTTCATTGTTACTCCTTAAAGTAGACCCTATATTATTAATATATTTGTTTTGTTTGAATGAGCAAAATCATGTTTTTCACTCTTTTCAAGCAGATAACTAAAATACATTCTATGCTAAATTAATTTTAGAATCAACGGAGGAAAACATAATGAAAAGTAATTTTAGAATACAAGACTTAAGTGTTGATGCTTATACAACGCCTTGTCCAATAACCGTCAAAGAAAGTACAACAATTAAAGAGATTACAGATCTAATGGAAGATAATGGAATTAGGCATATCCCTGTAGTAAATGGAGCAGAGCAAACAATTGGTGTTATTACTGATAGAGATTTAAAAGCTGTGGCATCTTACGCTTTTAGATTTGAACTTTGCGCCAAAGATATTATGACAGAAGATCCATTATGTGTTTACACAGGAACAAGTTTAGTTGATGCAGCATTTCTAATGAGTGATGCTAAAATTGGTTCTTTAATTGTTAATGATGATAAAGAAAAATTAGTAGGAATATTTACTAATACTGATGCCTTAAATGCACTCGTAGAAGTATTAAGAGGTGATCCTTTAGAGGAAGAATAATCTTCCTCTACGAAAATTAGATACTCGTAATTGTATTATAGACATCAACTACGCTTCCAGATTTTACTTTCCCTTCTAGTTCAGAAGTTTGTTGTCCATTTTCCATAATAGCTTCCTTTAATTGTTTTGAATTAAAATCACTTCGCTCTTTTGCTACTAGGGCCGCAACTCCGGCAACAACAGGTGAGGCCATACTTGTTCCTGACATATACTGATAAGGAGTATTATTTTGGGTACAAGGACCTGAAGGACAAGAAACAGGAGCAGTAGATAATAATCCGCCAGTAGTACTTGCACCACCTGGGGCAGCAACGTGAACACTTTCTGGTCCATAGTTTGAATAACTTGCTAGCTCTCCAAATGAATCAACTGAAGCTACCGTTAGAACAGCATCACTTTCAATGCTTGCTGGATATATAGGTACTTTGTCATTACAGTCACCAATGCCATCATTTCCGCCATTGCCAGCTGCAACCACTAAAAGGGATCCATTATTATTAGCATGAACTGCGGTTCCAATCATTTGTTGAATCTCACTATTGGCCATACTTGCTTTTGGTCCACCAAGAGAGAGATTAATTATTTTAGCACCACTATCAATAGCATATAAAATTCCCGCCGCGATAGTTGCAATATCACCTTGGCCATTAGCATTCATAACTTTTACAGGTAGAATTTTTGCTTTTACTGCTACACCATTAATTGTGCCTGCTGCTAGACCAGCAACATGTGTTCCATGTCCATGATCGTCTATTGGATAAGCGTCACCATTGAAAAAATCATATCCTACATAATCATCAGCAACACCGTTGCCGTCGTCATCAAAGGAATTAGCATTTGTTCCATGACCTTCTGCTGGGTTGGTTTTAATATTAGGACTAAGATGAGGGTGATTATAAGACACACCAGTATCGACAATAGCAATAACAATATTATCTCCTTTGTTACCGTTTACTGAATCAAATCCGTTTATTTGTTCTAAATAGGGAAAATAGAATTTATCTGTATTAACTCTCTCTATTCGAGTTTGAACTCCCCAGTAGGGTTCGTTTGTAGCAGCTATAGTGAATTGGCTTGCTTCAACAAGGGAGTCATATACTGTATTTTGATTAATTTTTGAATTAGGTAAAAGTTTTTTTAAACTCTCTTTATCAATATCATAGAATTCTATTAACTTAGCTTTTTCATTTATTACTCTGTAACGAAGGTTGTGAGTTTCAGCTAATTGAGCAGCAGTTGCTACTGCCGTACAAGTTGTAATTAATCCAGCCTGTCCTTGTGTAAGTGGTGCTGAATTTATCCTTCTAGATTTTCCACATGAAATCAATACTAGAAGGGTGATCGTGAGCGAAATCCTTTTCATCTCATACCTCCCAGGCCAATCCTTTGGCCCCCTTTACTAGTTAAATTGCAATGTTGCTGCCAATTATTAATCCAACTTTATAAGACCTTAGAATGCTTAAGTGGGGTGAAAGTGCGTATTCTGAGAAAATTTGGCACTGAGCGATTTTGTCGTGTATTAAATATTTCTAATTGACGAATGATTGCCATATGACGCACTAGCGGATATTATTTTTTTATGGATATTCATTATTTAAAGAAAGAAATTAATTCAATTATGAAAGAAAATGAGTCTAGCAGTATTAATTCTAAGATTAATAGAGATATCATTTTTTATAGAAATTCTCTTCGTGAAAGCGAGATGAATTTTGAATTTAAAATGAACGTAGCTGATATTGATTCATCTTTAGCACAATTTAGTTTAGGAAAATCTCAATTTACAAGATCAGACTATGAGCTAAGTTGGATGGTTAAGGATAATGAAAAATTTAGATTCATTCTTACTAATATTCCCTATAAGAATTCTAAATTTCTTATCGACTGTCCTGATGATATGAAAAAGGACATAGTAAAATTACTTCCTCGATTTGTAGAATTACTAGTTATTAAAGCTAAAGAATCACTAAAGAATTCAAGCTATCAACAATGATTCAAGAGAGTTATCTTAATTTAAAAAAAACTATTGATAATCTCGGTAAGCCAGTAAAAATTGTAGTCGCCTCTAAAACACAATCTATTGAAACGATTAAACAATTAGTTGAATGTGGTCAGTTAGTTTATGGGGAAAATAAGGTCCAAGAAGCGATAGATAAATGGAAACAGTTGCCAGATCTTGAATGGCACTTTATTGGACATCTTCAATCTAATAAAGTTAAAGAAGTAGTCTCTAATTGTGAATTAATTCATTCTGTGGATAGAATGAGTTTAGCTAAAGCAATTAATCAAGCGGCCTTAAATATAAGTAAGATTCAAAAGATTTTAATTCAAGTTAATACTTCAGGAGAAGATAATAAATCGGGAGTACTTCCAGCAGAGGTAATAAATTTTATAAAGGAATTAATCAAGTTTGAAAATATTCAAATTATGGGTTTTATGACAATGGCCCATCAGGAAAACACTGAAGAGCTAGCAAAGGTGTCTTTTAATTTATTAAGAGAAATTCGAGATGATATTAACCTTAATCTGAAAACTCAATTTAATGAACTTAGTATGGGAATGAGTGATGACTATAAGCTTGCCATTAATTATGGCGCTACAATAATTAGACCGGGTAGGGTTATTTTTGGACAGCGTTAGTGAATTAAAGGAAAATTCTCTTTTTCTTGAAAATGATAATCATCGAATTCATTTAAAAAATATATTTACAGATATTTTTCATGAACCAGTTTTGCTTATTCATGGTTCAATGGAAAATGCCAAAATCTATTATTCAAAGTCGCTTAAAGGATTCGCTCCTTTTTTAGCTGAAAATTATAATACCTTTTCGTGGGATTTAAGAGGTAGAGGTGAATCGGAGCCAGCTTTAGATAAAAAATCAAATTTTAATCTTCATCCTATCATCAATAGTGATTTTAAGTTTATCATTGATTACATTCTAGAATTAACTCAAAAAGAAAAAATATTTTTAGTTGGACATTCGTGGGGCGGAGTCTTAATCAATTCATTTTTAGTACGTTACCCCGAATATATAAATAAGATTGAAAAAATTGTTTACTTTGGCTGTAAGAGAAGTATTCTTGTTAATTCTTTTAAAAAGGCAATGATGATTCATTTTGGATTAAATTTTGCTGGCCGCTACTATGTAAGCAGACAGGGTTTTTTACCCTCTACTTTTTTTGGTTCCGATGGAGAGTCAAGGGGAACCTATAAAGATATTCTAAACTGGATCTATAAGCGAAAGACTTGGATTGATCCTACTGATAATTTTAATTATAAACAGGCAGCAAAAAAAGTTGAACTTCCAAAAGGTTTATATTTAATTGGAAAATCGGATCAAGCTTTAGGCGAAAAATCACATGTCGAATATCTTATCAAAGAGTCCAATCATTCTAAACATGAGATAAGGATTCTGGGTAAAAAATCAGGTAATAAAATAGATTATGGTCATATTGATATGTTGACTCACCCAGATGCAAATACAGACCATTTTGAACAAATCTTAAATTGGATGCTTTATGATAAGTATTAATACATTGATAATATTATTTATTTCAGTTCTTTTAACTTCTATTATTTCAGGGATTATTGGAATGGGTGGAGGTGCTTTATTATTAGCTGTAATGACATTTTATTATACTCTTGATGTGATTGTTCCAATTCATGGAATAATTCAACTAAGTGCTAATTCTTCACGAACGTTCATGTTAAGAAAAAATCTCAATTGGAAATTAATTCTTCCTTTAGTCATTGGAACATGTTTTGGAATGTTTTTAGCTGTAATGATTAAAAAAACCACTGTTATTGATGATAAATATCCACTGAGTATAGTTGTTTTACTTATCAGTTATGTGGTTTTTAAACCTAAAAAAATGCCTCAAATAAAGATTCCTTTCTGGGCATTTTCGATTGTAGGTTTTTTTACAGGGCTTATGGCCATATTTGTAGGAGCGATAGGACCTTTTTTAGCTGTATTTTTTATTAGAGATGATCTCACTAAAGAAGAAATCGTCTCAAATAAAAGCTTTTCACAGATGATTTTACATTTACTTAAAATTCCATCTTTTATTTACCTAGGGTTTGATTATATTGGTTATATTTCAGTTTGGGGGCCAATGATACTTGCGACTTTTATTGGCACTTATATTGGTGTTAACGCGCTAGGCAAGATGAATGAAGAATTATTTCGCAAAATTTTTAAAGTGACATTATTTGTTGCTGGTGTAAAAATCTTGCATAAAATTTTATTTACTTAAGGGGCCTATATGAAATTATTTATATTATTATTCTGTATGATAACTTATAGCTTTGCTAATTGTGTACACGATCAAAAATCAACAGTTATTACATGGACTGGTTTTAAATTAGCTAAAAAAATTGGAGTTTCAGGAACTTTTGATAAGTTTGAAGTCAAAACTAAAGAAGCTAATAATGCCATGGACGTATTAACATCAGCAGCATTCAACATAGAAGCCAGTACTGTTAATTCAAAAGATAAAACACGTGATTTTAAAATTGCCAAATTTGTCTTTTCTACTCTTGAAGGTGGGGCTGCTATTACAGGAAGAGTGTTAAAGAGAAATGATGAAAAAGTCTTAGTTCTTTTTAAAATGAATGATGTAGAGCAAAAAGTTATTATGAATCATGTCCAAAAAGACAATAAACATACTTTAGAATCTACGATTGATATGCTGTCATTTGGAATGAAGGATGAACATGCAGCGATTGCCAAAGCTTGTACTTCAAAGCATGAAGGTAAAACTTGGACAGATGTAGCTATAAAAGTTGAATTTGATATCAACTGCTCTAAGCCCAAAGAAAAAGCTAAAAAATAATAAGTAATTAGACATATTCGTTCTGCTTAAGTAACCTATTAATATATGGCTAAGTCATTTAAATTTATAGATATATTCTCCGGATGTGGTGGGCTTAGTGCAGGACTTGAGCTGAGTGGGCATAAATGTTTACTTGGAGTTGATTTCAATGCAGATGCCATTAAAAGTTTTGCTAAAAATCATCCCTCTGCCGAAACTTTTTGTGGTGATATAAAAGACTTAACTAAAAATAAAATTTCAGAATTAGTTAATATAAAAAATGTCGATATGGTTGTAGGAGGCCCTCCTTGCCAAGGTTTTTCAACTGTTGGAAGGGGAGATGCTGATGATGATCGTAATTCTCTTTTTAAGCAATTTGTTCGTATCGTAAAAATCACTCAGCCAAAAATTATTCTGTTTGAAAATGTTACAGGTATGCTTGCTCATAAAAATGAGAAAACGTTGCATTCAATTTTTCGTCATTTTGAAAATCTTGGCTATACAATGGATGCCAAGGTTTTAGATGCATCAGATTTTGGAGTTCCAAGTCGTAGGCGTCGAACAATAATCATGGGAGTTAAGGGTAAAGAATGTCTCTTTCCACAAATCCCTAATTCAAAAAACAAAATATCTACAGTTGGCCAGGCACTAAGATCTCTCAAAGCAAAAAATGGAAAAATTTATAATCATGAAATTAAATCTGCAAGTATCAAAAAAGAAATTGATCTAAAAAGAATTAAACATATCCCAGAAGGATGTGGTATTCGTTACCAACGGGATGAATTACAGTTTCTTCCTAAAAATTTACATTTTGGAATTAATTGGGAAATGCTAAGAGAAAATCGCTTTAGGCAAACTCGCTTGCAAAGACTTGATAGAAAAAAACCAGCACCTACTATTTTAACGAGTAGGACATCATATTATCATCCTACAGAGGATCGCTTTTTAACGGTGAGAGAGGCAGCTAGTCTACAAAGCTTTTCTAATGGATTTATATTTGAAGGTAGTTTAACAGCTCAATTTAGACAGATTGGAAATGCTGTACCACCACTTTTAGCTAAATCAATTGGAGACGCCATAAAAAATATTAAATTTTCTAATGTGCGTGTGAAGAAGAATTTAAAAGATAAAACTTTTAAGCTCAAAGCTTTTACTTACCGAGATAATTCTTCTACTGTTAATCAAGTAGAGAGAAAGTCTGCTTAATAAAGGGACACACTCATGACTGAATCAAAAAAAATGACATTAAAAGAAGCTTTCTTAAACAAAAGAATGCTCATTTGTATGTTTAATGGTTTCACGGCCGGACTGCCGATTTATTTTTTAGTAAGTTTAGTTCCAGCTTGGCTTCGCTCTGAAGAAATAGATCTAAAGACTATTGGCTTTTTTGGATTTGTTATGCTTCCTTACGCCTATAAATTTCTATGGGCACCTGTTCTAGATAAATATGTTCCTCCATTTTTAGGCAGGAGACGTGGTTGGATGGTAATTACCCAAGTATTAATATTTATTTCAATGGTTTTAATGTGCTTTGCCAGTCCTAAAGAAAATATAAATATTATAATGTATGCAGGTCTTGCAGTAGCATTTTTTTCAGCAACTCAAGATATTGTATTAGATGCTTATAGAAGAGAATTACTTGCTGATAATGAATTAGGTTTAGGTAATTCTTATTATGCAAATGTTTATAGGCTTTCTCAATTTATACCAGGTTCATTAGGATTAATTCTAGCCGCTTATATATCATGGAATTTAGTTATTTTTATTGTAGCACTTTTTATGGGAGTAGGTATTTTTCAATCTTTTTGGATAGATGAAATAGAAGGTGAAGTTGCCCCACCAAAAACACTAAAAGAGGCAGTCGTAGAACCATTTAAAGAATTTTTCAAACGAGATGGATATAAATCAGGAATTTTAATTTTACTTTTTATATTCTTTTATAAATTTGGAGATACTGTTGCAACTGCATTGATTACACCATTCTATCTTGATGTCGGCTTTACCACTGAACAAATTGGATATGTTGTAAAAACAGTAGCTGTATGGGCGATGATTGTGGGTGGTTTTTTAGGTGGAGCCTATATGCTTAGATCTGGTATTAATAAAGCACTTTGGGTTTTTGGTGTCATTCAAATGATTTCGATTTTGGGTTTTGCAGTCCTTAGTGAAGTAGGAGCAAACCTATGGGTACTAGGTGTGGTTGTTGCCTTTGAATACTTGGGAGTAGGTCTAGGATCAGCGGGTCTTATGGCCTTTATTGCGAAATCTACAAATAAAAATTTTACGGGAACTCAACTTGCACTCTTAACTTCATTATTTGCTGTACCTAAATCTTTTTCGGGAATTATTGCAGGAGTATTAGTTGAAGGTGTAAAAGAGACTGACGAAATATACTATTCTATTTTTGGAAAGGTAACAGGTATTGGTTATACCAATTTTTTCTTAGTTTGCACTGCACTAGCACTTCCTGGAATGTTTCTTCTTTTAAAAGTTGCCCCTTGGGGTAAGGAATAAGGTACGCGGTTCCTTTTTGCAAATTTAATAACTTATGGTTATGTCGCAAAGTGTAACTTATAAAAATTAATCAATTTCTACGCTCATAGAGTATACTATCTCATGTTTAAAAAGTTATTTAAGGTATCTTTTCATAATACATTAATTCTCAGTTTATTAAGTAGTTGATATTGTAAAAAGGAACCGCGTACCTAAAAAAAAAGGATTATCATGAGTGAAACAATTTATCTAAAAGACTATAAACCTCATAGCTATCATATTGATAAGGTAGATTTAGTTTTTAATCTTGAACCTTCGAGTACAATTGTTGAAGCTACAATGAAAGTACGAAAGCAAGGTGACGATTCCTCTATGAGACTTGATGGAACTCATATGGAGCTTTTAGAAATCAAAGTAGATGGAGTCGATTTTAAGAATTACTCAACAGACGATAAATCACTAACACTTACTAATCCCGGTAATGAATTTGAACTTTATACAAAAGTAAAAATTAATCCTAGTAAAAATCTTTCTGGTGAAGGCTTGTATCAAAGTGATGGTATCTTTTGTACACAGTGTGAAGCAGAAGGTTTTAGAAGAATTACTTATTTTATTGATAGACCAGATAATATGGCGGCATTCACAACAAAAATTATAGCTGATAAAAAAAATTATCCTATTTTATTATCAAATGGAAACGATATAGAAAAAGAAGATTTAGGTGAAAGACATTCTGTTAAGTGGGAAGATCCTTTCAAAAAACCTTCTTATCTTTTTGCACTTGTTGCAGGTGATTTAGGTTTAGTCAAAGATAAATATAAAACTACATCAGGGCGAAATGTTCGCTTAGAAATTTATGTAGATAAAGGTAATGAATCAAGAGCAGCCTATGCAATGGAGAGCTTAAAGAAATCTATGAAATGGGATGAAGATCGTTTTGGTCTTGAATACGATCTAGATATTTATATGATCGTTTCAGTTGATTCATTTAATATGGGAGCTATGGAAAATAAAGGCTTAAATATTTTTAATGCTTCTTTAGTTCTTGCTGATAATGAATCTGCTGATGATCGTGATTTTCAGAGAATTGAAGGAGTAATTGGACATGAATATTTTCACAATTGGACAGGAAATCGAGTTACTTGTAGAGATTGGTTCCAACTAACGTTAAAAGAAGGACTAACTGTTTTTCGTGATCAAGAGTTTTCAGGAGATATGAATTCACCTGCTGTTAATAGAATTGATAATATAAAATTACTTAGATCTTCTCAATTTACAGAAGATGCTTCAGCAATGAGCCACCCAATTAGACCAGCAAGCTATCAAGAAATCAGCAATTTTTATTCAGCAACTGTTTATGAAAAAGGTTCTGAAGTAATAAGAATGATTCATACAATTTTAGGGGAAGAGAATTTTCAAAAAGGAATGAAACTCTATTTTAAAAGACATGATGGGACAGGGGTGACAACAGATGATTTTATTGCAGCTATGAGCGATGCTAGTGGGATTGATTTAAGTCAGTTTAAAAATTGGTATAATCAGTCTGGGACACCAGTTGTGACAGTTAAGGAAGAATTCTCCAATGGTGAATATAAATTAAAACTTAATCAAGTCTTACCTAAAGGTGCTGCTACGGCGAATAATAATGTTGAATTAGACATTCCTTTAAAAATTAAACTTTTCTCTGAAAATGGGGCAGTACTTCTAAATGAAACATTGATTAGATTTAATAAAAAAGAAGAAGATTTTTCATTTAAGGTTAATGAGAAACCAATTCTTTCATTTAATAGAACATTTACAGCTCCATTAATTGTAAATTTCGAACAATCAAATAAAGATTTAATGAAACTTTTAGAGTTTGATGATGATGCTTTTGTTAAATACAATTGTGCTGAAAAAATTATTACCGATACAATTATGAACCTTCGCGATAATCAAACGGTACCATCTGAAATTGTTTCAATATTTAAGAAAATTATAAATGATAAAAATATTGATCCAGCTTTTTTAAGCTTTTGTTTGACTCCACCAACAGAGAGTGATTTAAACGAAAAGTTATTAACTTATGATGTGGAAGGAATAACAAAAGCTAGAAAGCTTTTCTATAAACAAATAGGTGAAAATCTTTACAGTGATTTTTTAAATATTTATGAACATAATAAACTTGGTGAGTATAAAGTAACTGCTCTTGATATCGGTAGAAGAAGTTTAAAAAACATGGCGCTTACATATATGATCAAGTCTGGTAAACCTGAGGCTGTTGAGTTAGCAAAAATGCAATTTGATAAAGCCAATAATATGACTGACTCAAAAGAGGCTTATAAAAACTTATTATTATCAAATTCAAAATACGCTGATGAAGTTGATAAAACCTTCTATAATAAGTGGTGTGATGAGAGTTTAGTAATGAATAAATGGTTTTCTATCCAAGCTTCTCGTGACCTTGAGAATATGGGCGAGCATTTAGAAAAACTTTCTAAAGATAAAGCCTTTGATGCTACAAATCCAAATAAGATTAGACATCTATATGGCTCATTTGCTTCAAATTTTTCTAAATTCCATGCAGCCGATGGTTCGGGATATCAAATACTTTCTAAAAATGTATTAGATATTGATAAATTCAATCCTCAAATTGCTTCACGAGCTGTTAAGTACTTTGGAATTGTTAATAAATTGGATTCAAATAGAAAGAATATAATTGTTGGTGAATTAAAGAAAATTTCCGCTACAAAAGATCTATCAGCTGATGTTTCAGAAGTAGTAAATGCTTATTTAAGTAGAGTTTAGCTCTACTTAGTTTTCTTTTTAACCTTAATTTTGATAGGTACGTATTGTTTTTGGTTTTCCTGCTGGATCTTATAGATCGCAATACCCATTCCTAGCATAGTTAAAACGGCAAACGTTAATTCAATTGTATTATTCATAAAAGCCTCCTAGAGGTCTTATCGTCTATTATATCACTAAAACTTATTTATATTTTGCTCTGCGGCAGTGATTTTTGCTTAATTATAGTGTATTTTATTAATATAAATGTAATTACAGGAAGTTAGCAAAATATGTACGAAATAGACTTACCCAATTCTACAAGGCAAAAGGCCCTTACAATTAACTTAAATGCACTTTTTTATGGCAATATCGCTGAAATTGGAGCGGGCCAAGAAGTAGCGAGAAACTTTTTTCAAGCCGGTGCTGCCAGTCAGACGATAGCAAAATCAATTAGTGCCTATGATAAGACATATAGTGATTACATTTATGGTAAAGAAGATAACGGAAGATATGTTTCTAAATCCCGACTTCTTAAAATGCTTGATCGTGAATACTCTCAATTAGTAGAGCGATTAGATGAGCAGAGAGGTGAGCAGACAATGTTTTTCTCTTACGCAAATACAGTTACTACAATTAATTATGAAGGAAGTAATGAAGCACACGGATGGATGGGAATTCGTTTCCAAGACACATTTAGAGGTGAGTTTAATGATGCTATTATTCATATAAGAATGATGGACAATGATGGACTTCAACAACAAGAATCAATTGGTGTTATTGGAGTAAATTTAATTTATGCGGCCCTTACAAATCATACAAAAATGGAAGAGTTTGTTTCTAGTTTAATGGATAATTTAAATAGCCAGAGAATTGAAATCGACATGATTCAAGTAAATGGTCCTGCATTTGAAAATTTTGATAATAGAATTTTAAATTTACAATTATTAAAACTTAATTTCACTGAAGCTGTATTATTTGATACTTGTGGAAATGCATTATTGCCTGCAGATGTTCTTTATAAACAAAATATTGTCGTGACACGTGGATCTTACAGGCCGCCTACTTTAGTTAATATGGATGTTATTGATAAGGGGATAGATTCTTACTGTGAAGAACACTCAATTAAACGAAAAGATGTAACTCATATTTGTGAAATTACAATGAATAATTTAGATACCCAATCTAATTTAGACTATGATGATTTTCTTGCAAGAGTAGATTTACTTGCTTCATTAAATGAGATGGTTCTAATTTCAAAATACGCTCAGTATTATAAATTAAGTACATATTTAAAAAGATTTAATAAGCATAGACCAATTGGAATTGTATTAGGTGCTTATAATTTTTCACAAATTTTTCAAGAAGAATACCATGGAAAGGAAAGAGCATTGCTTGAATCTCTTGGGTTACTTTTTCAAAAAGATATAAATGTTTATGCTTATCCTTACAAAGAAGAAGAATGTGATGATATTGTAACTTTAGATAATCTTGATATCGATGAAGATCTTCGAGGGGTTTTAGAATATTTATGTAAATCAGATAGAGTAAGAGCGGTTAAAAACTATAATAAGAAAAACCTACATATATATTCTCGAAAAGTTTTAAATATGATTACATCAGGTGAGCCTGGCTGGGAAGCAATGGTTCCTAAGGCCGTAGCTAAAACAATTAATGATAAATGTCTATTTGGTAATTCAATTTGTAAAGTAGAGGATGAAAAAGCTTAGAGTCTTAATTTCAGATACAAATAATCCTTGGTTTAACCTTGCAACAGAAGATTGGATTTTTCGTGATATGGATCCAAGCTATCATGTACTATATCTTTGGCGAAATTCTGAAACAGTTGTAATAGGGCGCTTTCAAAATCCTTGGAGTGAATGCAATATTGAGAAAATGGAAAACGATGAAGTATATCTGGCCCGCAGGCAATCTGGTGGTGGTGCAGTTTTTCACGATCTAGGAAATACTAATTTTACCTTTTTAAATGGCAAATCTGATTATTCTAAAGAAGCAAATAATGAAATTATAACGAAAGCATTAAAGAAATTAGGTGTAGAGGCATTTGCTTCTGGTCGTAATGATATTTTGATTAAGCATCCTGATGACGGACAAGAACGAAAAATTTCTGGTTCTGCCTTTAAGGAGGCTAAGGATAGGGCATTTCACCATGGAACGATGCTGATTAATACAGATCTTTCAAAACTTTCAAGTTACCTTAGTCCTAATAAGAAGAAATTAATGAGTAAAGGTCTGGCTTCTGTAAGAGCAAGAGTTTCTAATCTAAATGAAATTAATTCAACAATTACTCATCAAAAACTATGTGATGAAATTATTAAGTCATTCTTTGAATACTATCAAAGTACTTGTGAGATAGAATATTTAAATGAAGAAACACTGATGAAAATTCCTCAGCTTGTTGAGTACTACAATCATTTAAAAGATTGGGACTGGTGCTTTGGTGAAACTCCCAAATTTGAACAAGTGATGGATGAGAAGTTAAGTTTTGGCTGTATTGAAGTCAATATGAATTCCCATAAGGGAAGAATTACTGGACTTAAAATTTTTTCAGATTCTCTGCACCCTGAGATGATTGAGCAATTAACCAATGATCTTCAAAATGCAGAGTTAACTTCAAATGGTATTATGCAAGCTCTTGATACTTCAAAAGAAAATTTACCTATGATCAAAGACTATATTGCTGAGTTTGAGCAGTGGTTTTTAACTCAATTAAAATAATTTTAAATAAACTGACATCTAACTAAGAGAGAAAAATCTTCTTCAAGAGTTAAACGACCTTGATACACATTATAATATTTTTTAAGATCGATATAATTATCATTTCTCTCGTCGATAAAATGAATTTCCTCACCATTTTTAAATGACTTTAAAAATCCATTTCCTAAATACCCAGTTGCACCGTTTAAAGAATCAAGTTTTAAAAACATACCGTTTCTACCTTTTTTTACAGTCACAGAATGAATTTCATTAATTCTTATATTAGGCAAGATTTCATAGTCACTATGAAATTCAGCTTGAGCACTACATTTAAAAACGTCTGCTGAGTATGAGCTAACACAAATAAAGAATATTAAGATTGATAATTTTTTCATTGATTCCCCTCGAATTGGAGTGAATAATCTATGAGTTCAGGGTATAAGTAAAATATAAGGAGTCGATAAGATCTAGCTAATTATTAGATGAGGATTAATGGGCTGCGCAAGAACCGCAACCACCTTCATCATTAACTTCTAGATCTTTATAGGGCCAATGTCCAAATTCAGTATTAATAAACTGAACTGCATTTTCTAAATTTTGGAATTCATTTTGGCGAACTTGCTTATTTTCAGTATCTAAAAGGGATACAAAATAGATAAAATTTGTCGTTTCATCAGCGCCAAAGCTAATAATTGCCTTCTTGTCAGCACAGCTATAAGTAGAATGGGTCCAGTTTTCAGTAGTAAACATAGTAATTTCAATTAGTTAAAAAAAATCTGCTTTTTGCAAAAACATATTGATAATTCAATATATATTTAGTAACTTAACACACCTTAGTTTAAAAGAGAATTAATAAGACACTATATATTTGGAGTAGATTATGGCAAAAGGACCTAGAGTAATAATAACATTAGAATGTACAGAGGCGAGAAAAGATAATAAGTCTCCTTCTAGATACACGATGACTAAAAACAAGAAAACTCACCCAGAGAGACTTGAAACAATGAAGTATAATCCTAATTTAAGAAAGCATACACTTCATAAAGAAATTAAATAATACAATCTAAAATAAAATAGGATTGCAAAGCGATACTACGGTGTCGCTTTTTTTATTTATGAATATTATTAAAGAATCAGAATTTTCAAATGAAGTATTAGAAAAGCTACACCATTATAGTGAAGGCACAAATATATTTTCTTTCTCCACTGAAGCAACTAGCTTAAAAAATGAATTAGATTTACTCAAAGAAAAGTATAATTTCCCAGCAGTTAAAGATGATGTAGGGCAATTCCTTTCATTTTTATCTGCAAAATTAAATATCAAATCTGTTTTTGAATTTGGTTCTGGTTATGGCCATAGTGCCTATTGGTACTTTCTCAATAATCCTTCTTTAGAAAAAGTTATATTGACTGAGAAGAGAGAAGATTTACAAAGTGAATTTGAGCAGCTTTCATGGCCATCTCAATGGAGTGAAAAAATAAGCTATTTTCAGCAAGATGCCTTTGAAGTTCTAGATACAGTTAAAGATATAGATTTATTCTTAGTTGATGGTGTGAAGGGTGATTATCTAAAATTCATTCGCCTAGCCAAAGAAAAAATGTCTAAAAATGGGATTATCATTATTGATAATGCTTTTTGGAGAGGTTTGTTCTTAGACAAATCAACTTCAAAAAACTCGGCCAAAGCTATCGGTGACCTTCATAGTGAGTTAGCTAATGATAAAAGCTGGAATAAGTCTTTTTTACCGTTTAGAGATGGTGTGATTTTATTAAGTAAGCTTGATTAATAAAAGATTTTATTAATCGAAGGGCTTTTTAATTTTGAATTAGTTGTATCGAATAAACCAATAAGAGATTTATTGATTACAAAATAGAAGTTTAAATTTGAAGCTTTAACTAAAAAGACCTGATTATCTTTTAGCTTTAATACTTTTCCTTTTCTGATTATTTGTGTAACGGTGAATTCAACTTCTCCTTCTTTACTTTCAATAATTATTTTACCTAATTTTCTATTCAAGTAGTCATCAACAAATTTCTTTTGATCATCACTTAAATGATCAAGAATAATAAATGTATTCATGGAGATCAGCTTTAATAAAAATTCTTTTACCTTAGATGAATCAAGTGCCTTATTGTTAGAGTCAACCCATTCACCATTTACAAGATTGAAGTGTAGATTGGGTTTATCTGAATTATATTTATATAGTTTTAGAGACTCAATTACACTTAGAGGAAAGTTAAATACTTTTGAGTTAACAAAATCAGAGAAATCAAAAGTTGAAAAATAAGTAGAGAGTCCCGATATTTGGTAAATTTTATCTTGGCCCTTAATATGGATGTAAGCACTATTATCGACAGGGTTAATTAAACCAATATTGAGTGTAATATTTGCAAGTGATTCTACGGTTATTTGCACTTGAGGTGAATTTAATCTAAATGATTGTCTATTAATTTCATCATTTGAAAAAGTTTTTAAAACTTTAATACTTTCTAGATCTTTGATGAATTGATTTAAGATATCATTATTGGCTGGAAATTCTTTTGGCGAGATTACTTGCCATGAATAAGTTTCTTTTTGAATTTTAAATTTCCCAAATTTATTATCAATTTCTATGAATTTTATATTTTTAAAAATTTCAGAATCAATAAGATCAATATATTTATCTGTATTAAATACGCTAGTTGAATCTTTCTGAAAAATTACAGAATAAGTAATATTTAAGGATAGTAACAATAATAGGGCTGCCAATAATAAATAACTATAGTTTTTATTATGACCTAATTCTCTTTGCATGGTGAAATTTTACAGATTAATTATCAAAATTAGAAGCCAAAATCTGCTAATTCATCTAAATCATCATGATCTTCATCATCAGAGTCTGAAGAAGTCATTGGTCTCATTGGTTCTAAAGGTATAGTTGGCTCAATCGATTTTAAGAAATTTCGTAAATTAGTGCGTTCAGCTGGATAACTAAGTATATTTTCAAAGCAAACTCTAAATTTTGGCTTAGTTTCAGAGATTATTTTTGTATTGTTATCTAGGTTTCTGCAGTAGGTAACAGTACTACTAATAAAAAATCTTTTGGGTACAAGAAATTCGATTACAACCGTTTGTCCGATGGTGAATTTTTCTGAAGAAAATAAGAGTCCATCATTCATATTTAAATCTGATAGGAATACAAAGCCCATTCCTGCATTGAGTGGCGATTGTCTTTCTATTAACTCTATACCTTTAGGATATAGGCTAACAACATTATCTTCTTCATCCTCTTCTTCTATTTCAGCTTCACTTTCACTAGCTTCAGAAGCCTCAACTTGTTCACCTTCTGGCTTATTTTCTTCGTCTTCTGTTTCTATACTCTCTGCCATTTTAGCGAATTCATCATCATTCATGCTTCCACTAAAGCCAGCGTCAATAACTTCGCCTTGACTATTTTTCTCAATTAATTTGAAATATCTTTTTAATTTTTCAAGTTTTTGAGTTTTTTCTTTTTCATCTATTATTGAGCTTATTTTGTTAAGATGAAGCTCAATTTCCGAGCGAAGAGTCCAGATTTTCACTCTAACTTTTTTGATTTCAATAGGATGGTTTGATTTACCCAGTATCATAGGTCTATTTTAGCTTAAAACTGATATCTAAAATAGATAGCGAGATTTTTCCTCTTTAGAGATTACTGGTAAATAGTGGACTGATTTAGACCTGATAGAAATTAGAAGAATATTTATTTTGTGGGGTCACATTGACTTCATTATCATATACCTACACTAGTTTAAAACTTACTAAAAGCGATGGATCGCTAAATCATGAAGGAGTTATATGAAAGTAAGAAATTTAGCATTAACGTCACTAGTCTTGTTGGCGTCAAACTCTTACGCATTAACTTATCAAGGGGCTCATGTTAGTAACAGAGAAATACTTGTTAAGCTAAACAATGTTGGAATGAATTCTGTTCAAAAATCACTGTCAGGATTAAAAATCAAAGAAAGAATGAATCTTTCTTTTGGTGAATTTGCAGTATTAGAAGTTGCTGAAGGTGAATCTTATGAAGAGACGCTTAAAAGAATTTCTCAACTTGGCGAAGTAGAGTATGCAGAGCCAAACTATGAAGTTAAAGCAATTGGTTTTGAGCCAAATGTAGAAGACATTTTAGCTAATGCTAATCTTAATTCTAAAAACTACTCTATGAATACTCCTACGGATCCAGAGTTTGGAAAACTATGGGGATTAGTAAACACTGGAGATAATGAGCCTGTTAAGGCAGGTCAAACACGTACTCCTGGTAAAGTTGGAGCAGATATTAGCGCTGTTCAGGCTTGGGGACTTTCACGTGGTTCAAGAAATGTTACTGTAGCGGTTATTGATACAGGTATTGATTACAACCACCCAGATTTAGCAAATCAAATGTGGGTAAATGATAAAGAAGCAAATGGAGAAGCAGGTGTAGATGATGACGGAAATGGATTCATTGATGATGTTTACGGATATGACTTTGCTAATAATGATGGTGATCCTCTCGATGGTCACTCTCATGGTACTCACTGTGCTGGAACAATTGGAGCTGAACACGATAACGGAATTGGTGTTGCCGGTGTAATGAAAGATGTTTCAATTATGGCAATTAAATTTTTAACTGACTCAGGAAGTGGATCTACAGCTAACGCAATTAAAGCCGTAGATTATGCAACAAAAATGAATGTTGATATCATGTCAAATTCATGGGGCGGAGGTGGAGCTTCTCAAGCTTTAGAAGACGCAATTAAGAGAGCAAAAGATGCAGGCATTTTATTTGTAGCAGCAGCAGGGAACTCAAGTACAAATAATGATTCAAAACCACATTATCCTTCTAATTATAATGTAGAAAACGTTATTAGTGTTGCAGCTCATAATGCTCAAGATTCATTAGCAACATTTTCTTGTTATGGTAAAAAGACTGTTCACGTAGCTGCTCCAGGTAGAAATATTCTTTCAACTGTTAAAGGTGGAGAGTATGCAGTTTATTCTGGTACGAGTATGGCAACACCTCACGTTTCAGGGATATTAGGACTTTATGTATCGACTTTTGGAAGAACAGATTTTACTGAGCTTAAAAATAAAATGATGAGCACAAGTGTTTATGATCCTGCTTATAAGAATAAATTAATTTCTGAAGGTAGAATCAATGTTTATAATATGTTTGTTAATCATCAGCCAGCTCGACCAGCTAAACCATCAAATGACTGGATCGATGAAGCGACAAGAGAAACATTAGAAACTCCACACCCTTATTTACCTGCTCAAGTTCTAGAATTTGAAATCAGTAAGCCAGGTGCAAAGTTTTTAAGAGTGGTCTTTGAAAAAATTGAAACAGAAGCTAAATATGACACTATCGAAATTTTGGATAAAGACGGTAATTTAGTTGAAACAATTTCAGGAACAGCTACTGATAAGATTAGTGAGTATGTTGACGGAGATTATTTAAAGATTAGATTTAAGGCCGATAGATCAAAAGAATTCTATGGTTTTAAAGTTAAAGGTTACCAGTTTCAATAAGAGTTTTTTTAAACTATTTGAAATAAAAAAAGCCCGATATATATATCGGGCTTTTTCTTTATCTGAATTTAGTTTTTATTAACCTAGTAAATGAGAGTATTTTCTAACAAATTTAGAAAGTGAACCAACTTTATCTAGAGTTCTAATTGCTCTAGTAGAAAGTTTTAATCTTATTGTTTGTCCAGTTTCAGCATCAAACACTGATTTCATTTTAAGATTTGGTGCTTTTAAACATTTAGTCTTAACGTTTGAGTGAGAAACCTTGTGGTTAACCTGTCTACGTTTACCTGTTAAATCACATACTCTAGCCATAATTATATCCTCGTATTAAATTAATTTTCAAATTTCGAAACTGTAATCTACCTGTTCAATTCTCATAACGCAAGTTTTTTTAAAGGCTAAAGCACTAATTTTATTTGATTTTAAAGATTGATAGAGTGAATGAATTCTGTCTATAATGGCGCTATAATTCATCAACCCTGGAGACCCAACCCCATGAAATCTTTAGATATTGTATCAAAAATTGCTAAGACACCTTCATCACAACCCAAATTTTTTACAACTATAAAAGATTCTACTGAAAATGAGGTGATATTAAGTGATCCAAAATTTAACAGAGCTCTTCTAGCATTAATGAATATGCATGCAGTTAATGGTGGCGCGGCTTGTCATTGGGGTGGACCAAGTGCCATGGCAGAAGTTATGTCAGCACTTCATGGGATTATGTTTTCAAAGGGTGAAAATTGGTTTGATAATTTCAATTTTATAAATGATATTGGGCACGCTGAAAATGGGATCTATGCCCTTCGTGCTAATTATGGATTTGGTGGTTTAAAGATTGAAGATCTTTGGGGATTTAGATCTATAGAATCAAAATTAACTGGGCATGGTGAATCTCATCTTTATCCAGAGGGTGTTTTATTGTCTAATGGGCCGCTAGGTTCATCTATCTCTCAAGCACAAGGTTTGGCCCTTGCTGATAAATTATCCCAAAATAATAGAGTCACCATTGTATCTATTTCTGATGGTGCCTGTATGGAAGGAGAGGCTAAGGAAGCTTTTAGCGCAATTCCTGGTCTTGCGGCAAAGGGAAAGTTAAATCCATTTTTATTAATAGTTTCAGATAACAATACAAAACTTGGTGGAAGGATTGATCAAGATTCGTTTTCAATGAAGCCTACATTTGATTCATTTAAAGATTTAGGTTGGAACACGATCCTTATTGAAGAGGGTCATGATTTACAAACTTGTTATAGAACACTTGAATCAGCTTTTAATAAATTAAATTCTGAGAAACCGATTGCTCTTATTTTTAAAACAGTTAAAGGTAAAGCTATTGCGGCAACTGAAAAAAGTTTAAGTGGAGGACATGGCTTCCCAGTAAAACCATATAGTGAAGATATAATTTCTTTTGTTGATGAATTATTTAAAGTTGAAACACCAAATGAATTTAAAGATTGGGCAAAAGAATTAACAATTAAGCCTGAAGCAAAATCAAGTGGGGCTGTTACTGAAAAAATGCAAGGCGGGATTGCTAGAGGAGCGATTAAGGCTGCTTCTGAAGGTCTTCCAGTATACAGTATCTCAAGTGATCTCCAGGGTTCAACAGGTATGAAAGCCTTTCAAGATAAATTTCCTGAGAACTTTATTGATATCGGAATTGCGGAATCAAATATGGTTAGTGTTGGAGCAGGATTATCAAAAGCTGGATATATTCCAATTGTAGATACATTTGCAGCTTTTGGAATTACCAAAGGAAATCTTCCATTGATCATGGCGAATTTATCTAGTGCGCCTATGATTGCTGTGTTTTCACATACAGGTTTTCAAGATGCTGCTGATGGAGCAAGTCACCAGTCTCTAACATATATGAGTGCACTTAGTTCTATACCTAATACTGATTTATTAGTTGTTAGTTGTGCAGCTGAAGCCGAAGCTTTAATGTATGAAACAATCAAAAACTTTGCAAAAGATAGAAATCAAGGGAAAACTCCTCGAACAACGATCTTCTTTGTAGGAAGAGAGAACTTTGTTACAAATATTAATGATACAGTTACTTATGAGTATGGGAAATGCCAGGTTCTAAAAGAAGGAACAGATGTAACTATCGCTTCATGTGGACCTTTAATTCATAAGGCAATGGAAGCAGCTGCAATTCTAGCTACTAAAGGAATTAAGGCAGAAGTAATCAATAATAATTTTGTAAACCAACCTGATATCGAAGTGATTAAAAAAAGCGTTTCAAAAACAAAAAAACTTTTAACAGTTGAGGATCATCAATTAATTGGTGGAATGGGCTCCCTTTTAGTTCATAGTTTAAAAGTAAATGGAGTAGAATTTTCACTAAAATCCCTTGGAGTAAAAGGAAAATTTGGACAATCATCTTATGAAGCAGATCAACTCTATGCACTTCATAAAATAGATACTGCGGCCATAGTGTCTGAAATTGAAAACTGGAAGTAAAACAGTCGGAATTAACTGCATTTCAAGGCAAAATATTGTCTCCAAAAATATTATTCTGTAAAGAAATTTACTGGATCTTTTGTTTGATTTAGACAAAAAATATTGAATTCTCATAGTCTATTATTTATGCGCAGCACGCATGTCAAATCTTTGTTATAAAAGTAAGAATTATATAATTTCCAAACCCAACACCACTACCTAATATAGTATATATAATTAAGAAACCTAGTAATATACCACTAGATAAGGGAGAAAAGATGACCACGGAAGTTCTACTTGATAAGTCCAATGATCGATTTGTTTTGTTTCCAATTAAGCATACTGAAGTATGGGATATGTATAAACAATCGATGGCCTGTTTTTGGACCGCTGAAGAGATAGATTTGTACCAAGACCTAGATGATTGGAAATCATTATCAAATCAAGAAAGACATTACATTTCTCATGTTCTTGCGTTTTTTTCAGCAAGTGATGGGATTGTAAATGAAAACCTCGCACTTCGTTTTTACAATGATGTTCAGATTCCAGAGGCAAGAGCATTTTATGGTTTTCAAATTGCCATGGAAAATATTCACGCAGAAACATATGGATTATTGATTGATACTTATATAAAAGATGAGAAGCAAAAAGATTATCTTTTAAAAGCTGTAGATAATATTCCATGTATTAAAAAGAAAGCAGATTGGGCATTAAAATGGATTTATGGACAAGATGATTTTGCACTTAGGCTTTTAGCTTTTGCTGCAATTGAAGGAATCTTTTTTTCAGGAAGTTTTTGTTCTATTTTCTGGCTAAAAAAACGCGGTTTAATGCCAGGGCTAACTTTCTCTAATGAATTAATTTCTAGAGATGAAGGTTTACATACTGACTTTGCTTGCCTTCTTTATAATAAGTATATCGAAGATAAACCAAGTGAAGAAAAAGTAAGAGCTCTAATTAAAGAGGCAGTTGAATTCGAACAAGAATTCATTACTGAAGCACTCCCTGTTTCATTAATTGGAATGAACTCAGATATGATGAAATCATATATTGAATTTGTTGCGGATAGATTAATGAATCAATTAGGATATGGAGAGATTTATGGTTCCGCTAACCCTTTTGATTGGATGGAATTGATTTCTCTTCAAGGAAAGACAAATTTCTTTGAGAAAAGAGTTTCGGAATATCAGAAAGCCGGAGTTATGACTAAAGATAAAACAGATAATTTTGAATTTACAATGGATGCAGATTTTTAGGGAGAGACGATGTACGTTACAACAAGATCAGGTAGAAAAGAACCTGTACAATTTGACAAGATTACACACAGAATTGATAAATTAACTTATGGTCTAGACACCAAGTTTATTGATAGTTCTGAAATTACGATAAAAACAGTTCAAGGTATTTATGATGGAATTAGTACTGAAGAATTAGATAATTTATCAGCTGAAGTATCAGCTTACATGGCAAGTAAGCACCCAGACTTTTCTAAGCTTGCAGCTAGAATTGCGGTGGCAAATCTTCATAGAAAAACAAATGATTCATTTGTTGATACTATTCATAAGCTATATAAGTTTAAAAATGAAAAAACAGGAGAGATGAGTCCTCTTGTTTCTGAAGAACTTTTTAACTTTGCTAATGAGCATAGAGATAGAATTGAATCTGAAATTGCTTACTCTCGTGATTTTGAGTATGACTATTTTGGTTTTAAAACTCTTGAGAGAGCTTATTTACTGAAAGTAAATGGAGCAATCGTAGAAAGACCTCAACATATGTTAATGAGGGTTTCAATTGGTATTCATATCGATGATATTGATCAAGCAATGAAAACTTATCATTTAATGAGTGAGAAATGGTTTACTCATGCAACTCCAACTTTATTTAATGCCGGAACGACTAAACCACAAATGAGTTCATGTTTTCTTTTAACAATGAAAGATGATTCTATTGAAGGTATTTACGATACATTAAAGCAATGTGCTCTTATTTCACAATCAGCTGGCGGCATAGGATTATCAATCCATAATGTTAGATCTAAAGGTTCATTTATCAAGGGCACTAATGGTCAAAGTAATGGAATTGTTCCAATGCTAAGAGTGTTTAACGACACTGCTAGATATGTTGATCAAGGTGGTGGAAAGAGAAAAGGTTCATTTGCAATCTATATGGAGCCATGGCATTCAGATATTCAAGATTTTTTACAATTAAAGAAAAATCATGGAAAAGAAGAAATGAGAGCTAGAGATTTATTCTATGCTCTTTGGATGAATGATCTTTTCATGAAGAGAATTGAAGCTGATGAACATTGGTCATTATTCTGTCCAAATAAAGCACCAAATTTATGTGATACTTATGGCGCTGAATTTGAAAAATTATATGTGAAGTATGAAGAAGAGGGTAGAGCAGATAAAATAGTTAAGGCACGTGATCTTTGGTATGAAATAATACAATCACAAATTGAAACTGGTTCTCCTTTTATGTTGTTTAAAGATGCGGCAAATGAGAAATCAAATCAGAAAAATCTTGGAACAATTAGATCTTCGAATCTTTGTACTGAAATTATTCAATACACTTCAGAAAAAGAAGTTGCTGTTTGTAACCTAGCTTCTGTTGCTCTTCCAAAGTTTGTTTCAAAAGCAAAATTTGATTTTACAGCACTTTATGATGTTGTTTATCAAATGACTGTGAATTTGAATAAGATTATTGATAGAAACTACTACCCAGTAGAAGAAGCGAGATATTCAAATCTAAAAAATAGACCGATCGGACTTGGTGTTCAAGGA
>CAYGTU010000014.1:0-26216 GCA_964352945.1 uncultured Bacteriovoracaceae bacterium | reverse complement strand
TTCGTTCTCGTGCTGCACGGGAAGCTCGCGAAGAAGTTGAAATTTATAAAGCTCTTAGAAAGGGATGTAGAAATAATCAACCAAATAAAATTGATTACGGCTTAACTAAAGCTATTTCTATGAAGAAAACTTCTTTTGTTAAAGCCTCTACGGTGGGAGGAGTTCCTCTTGCAGTTGGAGCTTATGTGATTAATCATAAAAATGACGAGAAAGGAAACAAGTATTGGGGAGGACTTACTTATGATGTCCTCGCTACAATCATTAGTGGTTTTGCATCTGGAATAATTAATTCTGGTCCCAAGGTAACGTTCTCAGGAAAATTTCTTCAAAATGAATTAACCTATCTTTGGCTTCCATGGGTTACGGGGGCTACCTATAAAGCTGCTTTTGATTCTACGGATTCACAAATTGAAGCTCGTTTGAATCAATTAATGTCAGACCCAAATAAAAAAGAAAAGATTGATGAGCTAGTAACTTACTTACATAAAGAAAAATTTATTGATAAAGTTTTCACTGATGCAACTGATAGGCTAGAGATTGAAGACTTAGATATTTATAATCTTTCAGATGAAGATACACAGGATATGCTTTATGAATTACTTTCCCGTCAAATCTATGAGGAAAATGAAGGGGAGCTCATTGCGACTGGAGATAAGGTTTTAGATCGTTGGCTATTCTATAGAAGCCTTGACCCACTTTTAATGACGAAAGGTATTTTTTATTCCTTACTAGTATTACAGGTCTTATGTGAATCCAAAAATCCAAAGACTGGATTTGCTGCGGCCATAGGCATGATTACTTTTGATAAATTGGTTTTTGATCAGCCTGTTTTATGGATGAGAAATAAAGCAGTAGGGCAATAATACCGTGTAATTTCTACAGGGTTTCTAAATCATATTAATTATTTCATTACATTTTTGATAAATACCACTCAGAGAGAATTAGGTTTTTTGGGAGGTTTTATGAGATTTTTAGGTATTTTAGTAATTCTTATTTCAATTTGTATGAATACCAAGGCTTTTGCTAAAGAGAGTGCTCTTATTGCAAATTTACCAAATGATGTAAATGCCTTAGAAGATTTAGCGACAGAAGAGTTTGCAGAAGTTTTATTAGTTGAATCAGATCCCTACAAAGATGTTTTTCCAAAAGGCTATGAACAAGCTTATGACCCTATTAATAAAAAGAAATATCAAAAAGCAGTAATTGGAAGAGTTTTTAAAAGTGTAAACCCATTTAATGGATATGATTATTATCGCTATAAAACAGTTTATAATAAAAAAGAATTATTAGAGAGAATGACCAATCTTCCTTATCACTATGAAGCTTGTCACGAAGATAATTATGAAATTGCTAATTGGGAAGAAGCTAGAACGATAACTGTTAGTGTAGAAGCTGGAGTAAGCTTTGAATATTTAGGTTTTGGAGCTTCAGTTAAATCTTCAATTGAATATGGAGTAACTTTAAAAACAAGCAGAAGCATTAAAGCAACTTTAGGAATTGAAGCTAAACATTATCCTTACCAAGCGAGTGAAGAATTATCAGGTGTTACATATATTCAGACATATTCAAAAGGTGGAGAGGTTCAATACTTACTACCTGATTGGAGTGATGCTGGACTTTATCCTTATAACTTTTTCTTAGATAATCAGAATGTTGGCTTTATTGTTAAACGTGAAATTATGAAAAAGTGTCCTGAATACGATAACGTAATTAAGACAAGTGAAGCTAATAGGTTTTAAGTAAGTAGATTTTTAAAATCGTCCATAGATAAACGGCCGTTGTAAAAATCTGTATCTTTTGAACTTAATAACTCATCGAAAAGTTCTTTTTTTGCTTGTTGTAAAACAAGCACTTTTTCTTCAATTGAATCTTTAATAATAGGTCTATAAACCGTAACTTTATTTTTCTGACCAATTCTATGTGCTCTATCAATAGCTTGATTTTCAACAGCAGGGTTCCACCATGGATCCATTAAAAAGATATAGTTAGCAGCAGTTAGGTTTAAACCCACACCCCCAGCTTTGAGAGAAATAAGGAAAACTTGATTCTCTCCATCTTGAAAAGCTTCCACTTCTTTTTGTCTGGTCTTCATAGTTTTTGAACCATCAATACGAGAGAATTTCCAAGATTTCTGAGTGATTCTTTTTTGGATAATATCTAAATAAGTTGTAAATTGAGAGAAGATGAGGACTTTATGACCTTCTTCAATAATTTGCTCGAGATTTTCCATTAAAAAATCAACTTTAGTTGAAGCGATCTCACTAGATTGCTGCCAAAGACAAAGCTGTCTAAGTTCAAGTAAGCTTTTTAAGATTTCACCGTACTTAGATTTAATACTTGTATCAACCATTCTTTCTTGAATAAGAGCAAGTTTATTTTTATATCGCTCTTTTTCTTTAGAGCTAAAATTTAAATAAACATGATTGTCGATTTTATCAGGAAGCTCAGTTAATACCTGAGACTTTGTTCTTCTCATAATGAAAGGCTTGGCTGTATTCTTAGCGAGCAATCTCATTTTTTCACTGTTAGCTGATTTAAAGAGTGAATTATCCCCCCATACACCAGGAACAGCGAGATCGATTATATTGTAAAATTCAGAGAGATCATTTTCAACAGGAGTACCCGTTAAACAGATTTTAAATTTTGCTCGTATTTTTCTAGCAGCAATTGCTCCAAGGGATTTAACATTTTTTAGATGCTGAACTTCATCAAATACAATAACGTCAAAAATTTTATCTTTAAAAACAGTTTCAGCTTCTTTTTTCATTATTCCGTAACTGGTTATTAAAACCTTTTTGTCTTCAGGAAATTTTCTATCATCACCATAGTAAATTCCAATATCAAGGCTTGAGAATTTTTCGATTTCATTTTTCCAGTTCATAAGAATTGAAACCGGACAGATGACTAAACACTGTTTAATAGTGTCTTTAATACTGTTTAAAAACATAATTGTTTGTAATGTTTTCCCTAGACCCATATCATCAGCTAAACAGGCTCCAAATTTATTTTCATGGAGGAATCTAAGCCAGTTATAACCATCAGTTTGATAGTGTCTTGCTATGTTTATATATTCTTCTGGAATAGGGTACTTAGGCATTTCTTCAAGATTTTCAAGTCTCTGGCAAAGTGCTAAATCTTCTTCACTTAAGGCGCCATTGATTCCCATTTTTCTAAGTTCAAATAATTCAAAAATTCTGGCCTTATTTAAATAAAGCTTAAAAGTTTTTTTACCGTCTTTATCTTCAGAAGCAACTTGATCTGACTTCGTAAATTTTTTCATGAATCGTAAAAGATTTTTCTGATCTTCGTTAAGAAGAATTAAACCTTTATCAGACACGAGAAATTCATCATTTAATTTAGCGTTATCAATTAATTCAAAATCACTGCTATCCATACTAAGAGTAAGATCAAACCAGTCTAGATCAGCTAAGTTACGATCAAACTTAATATTGCTGGTCCAAGCTTGAACCTTGCTTGAGTTATAGTAGACGTTGATATTTTTCTCTGCTGTTTCTTTATAAAATTCACTAATCCCTTCAAAAAATAATTTCTCTGGAATTTGATAAAGAATTGATCTTTCACGTGGAAAGATTTGAGAATATTTAAAACTATGGTCTCCAAAATGCTTAAAAATCCCTAGAACTAAAGTTAAAAACTGACTTGTGTTGAATTGGAATAATTCGTCAGTGAAGGGATCAAATAGAGTGATCTCTTTATTATAGAGAATGTATTCAAGCCATTCTGTTATGTAGGCTTTCTTATCAGTACTATAAAGATTTTTCTTAACTAGACTTAAATTCTCATCTCCCACACTTGTTAGGAGGTTATTAATAAATCCCTTAGCATCAGTTTTTGTCTTAAAGCTACTTAATAGCCCATTATCAAAAACAAATAACTGAAAGGGCTCAGGAATAGATAATTGAATATTTTTATCATCAAAAACCTCAATAGATAAATCTAAGAAATTTTTACGATGACTTGGGCTCGCTTTTACATGATATTTAAGATGTGTTTTATCAATTTCATTAATATTTTTATCATTTACAAATATATCTACTAATCCACTCGTACGAACAGAGTGAGTAAGTCTGAGATAATCGTTTATTGTTAAAGTAAACTGATTTGCCTTTAAGGCCCGAATGAAGTTTTTAAATTCATTGGGTTGATGATAAATTTGACCTGTGATCCAATTAAAGAAATAGAAATATTCAAATAAAGAAATTTCTTCAATTCGCTCTCCATCTTTTTCAATATAAAATTTTGCAACATATTCCATCTCAGCTTCTAGTTCTTGTTTTGTATCAAGAACATCTTTAGCTCGCTTAAGATAAATAAGAATTTTATCAGTGAAACTTTCCACCATCGGAAAATCAATGATTCTATTATTAGTTAAAAGATACTGATTAGATGAGTACGTACTATTATGGTTGGAGCCTACAAGGCGATTAGGTCCATTAATTACTGTTCCGTAGCTTTCCACATGAACACCCTTACCTTGTTGAGATAAGAGCTGAGGAGAAGCTTTGGAGTCTGAACTTTCATGTTCTTCAGATAAGTAATTATTAAAGCAGAATTTTAAGTACAGTCCCGCAATATGCTCGCAGTATTTATCTTCAGTCCAGCGGCTACAAGTACAGCTAGTTTTTAAGAGAATATTATCTTCCACTTTTTTAAATGTAAGTCTCGATTCACGATTAGTTTGCTCAAGAATAATACCTGATATAATAAAGAAGCTTTTTACAGTCCCTTTTTGAAAAGAAATACTAATCATAGATTGCTCTACGAGTTCTTTACCTCTATCTGAATAATTCCGGCCAAAGATATCAATCGCATTCTTTTCGATTTCAGCAGGAATATTGAGATTAACACTCATTAAATTGACCTTATTTGTAAGTTAGTGCAAAGGTTTATTATAACCTCATAATGTATAAAAATCATCAAAGGCAAAAACAAAGCCCCTCGATCTGAGGGGCCTTTTAATGTATACTAACTAGTTACTCAAAAATTAATTATCTAAATATGATTTAAGAAGTTTCGCACGACTTGGGTGTCTAAGTTTTCTAAGGGCCTTAGCTTCAATTTGTCTAATACGCTCTCTAGTAACAAAGAAATCTTGTCCTACTTCTTCTAAAGTATGGTCAGATTTTTCACCAATACCAAAACGCATTCTTAAAACTTTTTCCTCTCTTGGAGTTAAAGTAGCAAGAACTGATCTTGTTTGCTCTGAAAGAGTTACACTCATAACAGCATCAGCAGGTGAAATAATCTTCTTATCCTCAATAAAATCTCCAAGTGAACTATCTTCTTCTTCTCCAATTGGAGTTTCTAGAGAGATAGGCTCTTTTGAAATCTTAAATACTTTCTTAACTTTTTCAATACTCATTTCCATCTTCTCTGCAATTTCTTCAGGAGTTGGTTCACGACCTAACTCTTGGACAAGCTGACGAGATGTACGAGCAAGTTTATTAATTGTTTCAATCATGTGTACTGGAATACGAATTGTACGCCCTTGATCCGCGATAGCACGAGTAATCGCCTGACGAATCCACCAAGTAGCATAAGTAGAAAATTTGTAACCACGACGGTACTCAAACTTATCTACAGCTTTCATTAGACCAATATTTCCTTCCTGAATTAAATCCAAGAATTGTAAACCACGGTTTGTATATTTTTTAGAAATAGAAACAACTAGTCTTAAGTTAGCTTCTACCAGTTGAGCTTTGGCTTTATCTGCTTTTTGCTCACCATGGATAATGATCTTATAAACACTTTCGATATCTTCAAAGCTCATACCAGCATCAAGAGATAGACGTCTTAATTTTCTTAAATTGTCTTCTTGGTTTCTGATATATTGCTCAAGCTTAGAATCTGTTGTGAAAAGTTTTCTAGCATATGTACGCTTGAAAGCATCATTTTCAATAATTTTATCATAAAGATCTTTATACTTCTCATCAGTATCAACTTCTAAGAATTTATAAATTCTATCTTGATTATCATAAAGCTCTTTAAACTGTAGGTAGTAGTTTTTAACTGGTTCAACAAAACTATTAATAATTTTTCTGTTAAAAGTTAAATCTACTAAATCGTCTTGAACTTTTTGGTAAACTGTAACCTGACTAGGAGTAAGTTTTTTAAGAGTTCCATCTTCAGCTACGATTTCATTTAGTATTGCTTTTAGAGCATCAACCGTTGCAAAAATTTTCTTTCTAACTTTTTCGATTTCACCATCTGTTGATTCATCATCAAGACCTCTTACTAAATCCTTAGTAAATTCTTTTTGATCTTCAGCTGTATTAATTCTATCAGTTAGTTTTACGATTTCAGAAAGTGCGTGAGTTGAAGAGAAGGCAGAACATACAATTTCTTTTTCTCCTTCTTCAATCTCTTTAGCAATTTCAACTTCGCCTTCTCTTGTAAGAAGAGCAACAGATCCCATTTTCTTTAAGTAAAGTTTTACTGGGTCTGTAGAAGTAGATTTTAATTGGTATTTTTCTTCTTCATCATCATTTTGAGCGTTAAGCACGTTGTTAACTAGATCAGTGTCAGCCTCATCTTCATCGTGTTCAACAGATCTTACTTCGATTTTAGCTAACTCAATTTGCTCCATAACAACATCAATGTCTTTAAAGTCATTGAGTTTTGCTGGAATTGCGTCATTAATTTCTTCAGGAGTAAGATGTCCTTGATCCTTTCCTCTCATGATTAAACGAGAAAATTCTTTAGAATCTAAAAATGCTTGGATTTGAGACATAAAATTGTGATCCTTTGTTTTTTATTTTTTAAGCTCGTTGAGCTGTTTATCAATTTCACCAATCTGTTTTAATAACTCGAGAGAATCTGAATTATTAAAACATTGTTTTTTAAGTTCTTTGAGTTTATCTCTTTCAAACTTTAAACAATCTCTTTTCAAACTAATTTCAAGATCATGACAGATTTTTACTTTTTGCTTTTCGTCTAATTCAATTGCTTGAAAAGAAAAAAGAGCACTACTTACAACTTCTTTAATTTCGCTACTGAAATCTTGTAAGCTTAATCTATCCTGAACCTGTTTTGTATACTCTGAGTCGTCGATTTCAAAGTATAAATTATTTAGCCACTGAACTAGTCTTTTTACCTCATTATGGGCCACTAAATCAAGTATTGCTGCAGCGTTTTCACTATCGGAAAGCGTAGGGTGATGAACAAAGAACTCAATCAGGTTTTTCTCACTTTTTAGAAGAAATTTTGGCCTTTGTTTGATGATTGAAGCTTTTAAATCTGCAAATTCAGCTTCCTTATTACTTAGTTCATGGGAAGCAGCATCATTTTGCGGTGTTTTTGCATGATTTGTCCCCGCTTTTTCAAGATCTGTTTTGTAGGCCTCGATGATTGCAGCTGGATCAGATTGGAGTCCTAGTCTTTTAGCGTAAGTTATTAATCTCTCTGTTGCCAGAAGTGAATCCTCGAGAGGATATAAAATGGGAAAGATCTGATCTTTTAAAATTGAAAGTTTCTGATCTGTATTTTCAGGTATTGAAGCAGGAATGCATTGATCGAGCTCGAAATCCACAAAGTTAATAGCATTATCTATTTTTTCCTGTAGCTTCACTCGACCGTGAGCTTGTAAATAATCATCAGGATCTTTCTTGTCATCAAAAGTAACATACTTAGCAACAATACCTGCTGAGAGAAATTGCTTATTAATTCTCATCATCGCATTCATTCCGGCATCATCATTATCGAGTAAAAAATAAATATTTTTAGTCAGAGAAAGTAGCTTTTGGATGGAGTAATCAGAAATAGCAATACCCATTAGGGCCACTGAATTTTTAAATCCAAATTGATGAAGTGCAACTGTATCCATGTTTCCTTCTGTTATTAAAACAGCATCGTTTTCTCTGATATAATTCTTTGCAAGATTGAATCCATACAGGATAAATCTCTTGTTAAAAGTTTCAGATTCATTTGAATTTAGATACTTAGGTACTTGATCAGGTCTAATTGCACGAGAAGAAAAACCTTTCGTCGCTCCAAATTGGTCCCAAACCGGAAACATAATTCGGTCCCTGAAGGTGTCATAAAGACCATTATTACCTTGTTTTAAAATCCCAATTTCAATGGCAGTTTTTAGAGCAAATTCTCTTTCACTCGAATCAGGAATAGATCTTAAATAATTTAAAAGCACATTATTTTTAGGGGCAAATCCAATACCAAAATCAGTGGCAGTAGCTTCATCAAGCCCTCTATTTTTTAAAAACTCTTGATAAGTTTTTAAGAAACTTTCTTTGGCACATTTTCTATAAATCTTAGATGCCACAGCTAAAACTCGATAACTCATTTCTTCTTTTGGACTTTTCTTTTTATTCTTATCAAGTTCATCAGTTGGAATACCACAAATTTTTGCGGTTTCTTTTAAAGCTTCAATGAATTCTAAATTTTGATATTCTTTGACAAAATTGATGTGATCGCCACTGGCATTACAAGCAAAACACTTATAAAGTTTTTTCCCGTTATTTATTTTTAAAGAGGGCTTTGTATCAGAGTGAAAAGGGCAAACTGCTTCATAATTTGCGCCCGATTTTGAAATAGAAATATAGGTTCCAATAATACTGGAAATAGGGTGCTCTTTAATTTGCTCAATGATTGTTTGCATTGACATTGAAACCCTTAACTTTTTTTCACTAAAACTAATGCTTTAGTTGGAATGTTTTTTTCCATAAATATTTTTTCAAATTTTGTTTTATATTGGCTTAGCATATGATCGGGGTGCTCTGAATGCAGGTCCCACGTCTTTAAAATTATATCAAATCTTTTCTCATTTTCTAGGACATCATTCATCCACTGAAAATAAGCGTCATGATCAGTTTTTACAAAAAGAGTTCCACCCGGTTTAAGTGTTTTATAACAAGCATCTAAAAAGGGTTGTTGAAAAAGCCTTTTCTTATGATGACGTGTTTTTGGCCATGGATCTGGAAAGAAATAAAAAACCATATCGAGTTCATTTTCAGCAAAAATATACTGGAGTCTTTCACCTTTTGCTCTTAGATATTTAAAATTCTTAATTACAAGCTTGGCTAAATTTTTGGCCAGATTAAAACTTCTCTTAAATCTATAATCAAGTCCTACAAAATTGGTGTCTGAGTTTTTTGAACAATACTCATGCATGAAGTGGCCGTAACCAGTTCCAATTTCGCAAGCTAGTTTTGCCTCACGCTTAAAGACTTCTTGATTCCATTTGCCCTGATTAACTTCAGCTGATTCATCACGAAGAACAAAGTCGTTAAATATTTCTAATTTATCATGGTAGGGATTTTTGTGAGAATAATTGAACTCTTGCTTGTAAGCAAAATCCGAAGAAATACCTTTTTTCTTATTTTCCTGAAACTCTTTGTATTCTGACATCAGGGAGATTTATCAAAAATTGCCCTGTGTGTAAAAGATAAAATCCGCCCTGGCCTTAAAATAGGGCCCCCGAGTTAGAAGGGCCCATTATTTATTTTAGTTTTATAGGGCGGATATTTATCCTATTAATTGCATTACGTTTCTACCTTTACTATTTGCTTGCGCTAATACTGAAGTTCCTGCTGAAGATAATACGTTTAACTTAGCATTTTCAGCAGTTTCGATAGCAAAATCAACATCTCTAATTCTTGAATTAGCAGCTGATAAGTTCTCGTTGCTAACTTCTAAGTTTCTTGAACTTGATGTTAGTCTATTTTGCAGCGCACCAAGGTTTGCTCTTTGTCCTGAAACCATTTCGATGGCAGCATCGATATTTTCCAGTGCATTTTGAGCGTCTTCTTGTGAAGCGGCACTAATTCCATCAATTGTTAGACTTTCTGCTGTAGAGTCAATGTTTCCTGGATGATAAACAATTCTATCATTCTGTTCAACATTATGTAGTCCAACTTGGAATTCTAGTGGGTCACCTTCACCATTTAAAAGAGAGATTCCATTAAACTTTGTTGAATCAGAGATTCTTTGGATTTCTTCTTTTAAGTGTTGGTATTCCATGTCTGTGTATCCTCTTTCTGTATCACCAACTGTATCTGATGCAGATTGAATACTTAATTCTCTTAATCTAATAAGTATGTTTTGCGTTTCACTTAATCCACCTTCAGCAACTTGAATCATGCTGACACCATCAAGCGCATTTCTATTTGCTTGTTGTGTAGATCTAATGTCTGCTTTTAATTTTTCACTAATCGCCATTCCAGCAGCATCATCACTTGATTTAACAATTCTTGATCCTGATGCTAACTTGTGTAGCGTGCTTTCTTGATTTCTTGTTGTTTCACTAATTGCTCTTTGTGCTGCAATTGATGAAGTGTTTGTGTTAACTCTTAAACCCATAAAACTATCCTCCGGTTTCTGTCATAAATCCTCCTTGTATTGTTCTCTTTAATTCGCTATCCACTTCGAACTAAAAGACTGGCAACCATGCCAAATGAACTTTTGTTTTGTTAAAGTTACTCACCATGAATAACTTTGTTGTTGCTATACCTTTCGGAGCGGGTCGGTTTTACATTAGGAAAAACTTGCCCTTTTTTGTTTTTGTCATAGGGAAACGCTCGGTTAATCTTTTATGATTAATAAGTTAAATGCGATAGTTGATAAAAACTATCCAGTGAAAAGTTTATGAAATTTGTTTTTTATTTAGGAAATTAACTGAAAAACTTCGATAATTTTCCCACAATTTCTTGAATATCTTCTTCAGTAATAAAGGGATGCATTGGTAAGCAGAGTGTTTTTGCTGCAAACGCAATCGCATTTTCCTTTTCACCTTCTACGTGAGTAATAGGTTTTTCCTCTGGTAGAGACTTTTCATAGAAAAGACTTGAACCAATATTCTCAGAACCTAGAAACTCTTTTAGTTTTAATTTTGTTTCTTTGTTTTCAAGTTGTATTGGGAATAAATGCCAAGAAGAAAATTCAATCATCTCTATTGATGGAATTTGAATGGGGAATTGTTTTAATGCTTCAATATACCAAGAGGCAATTTTTTTTCTATCTTTGTTTTGTTGATCACAATATTTTAACTTAGTGTGAAGAACAGCTGCTTGCATATGATCACAACGAGAATTTCTTCCAAGAACAGTATGTCCATTCGGGCTTCTTCCGTGATTTCTAATTGATTTAATGAGTTCAGCTAATTTATCATCTTTAGTATTAATTGCACCCGCATCACCAAAAGCACCCAAGTTTTTTGTAGGGTAAAAAGAGTAGGTGATAAGGTTGTCGCTACTTCCAATAGGTTTTCCATTTTTATAAAATCCACCAGCAGCTTGAGCACCATCTTCAACGATCTTAATATTTTTTGGCTTACAAATTTTTTCAATTTCTTCAATTGGAGCTGGTTGTCCGTAAATATGAACTGGAATTACTGCTTTAATATTTGGGGATTTTTCAACAACACGTTGAAGTGAAGCTGGATCCATTAAACCTGTTTTAGAATCAACATCAACGAAAACAGGAATAGCTCCAAGCGTATAAACACATTCAGCAGTTGCGTAGAATGATATAGCAGGTATTGCAACAACATCGCCATGACCAATGCCATATGCTTGTAGTGCAATTTCTAGAGCATCAGTACCATTAGCTAAAAGTAAGCAATGTTTTGTCTCAGTAACTTTAGCAAACTCTTGCTCGAATTTTGTATTATATTCACCTTCAACAAAGGCATTTTTTGAAACGATATCAGTGAAGATTCCTAGTATTTCTTTTTGAAATTCAGGGTTATGAAGTTTTTGAAAATTATAAAATGATACGGCCATAGCTTCCTCTTTATTCAATTTGATGAGATGAATTTAACATGAATAAAGCAATTTGAATAAAAAAAAGTAGACCACGTTGCAGTAAGTCTACTTATTTTCGTTAATCAAATGTTCGATATATTGAGCGGCTTTCTTAGCTTTTTCAGGATTTTTTAATTCCTCAATAAGTTTTTTACGTAGTTTTTCAATTTCTACTTTGTCCGCTTCTACACTTTCACTCTTTTTAAAGAGCGAGCTATAGTCTTTTTTCTTTGCATTAGACATTAAACGGCCTGAGCTCTTGGTGCAAGATCAGCAACTTTAGAAATATGTTTTTCAATTACTTCATAAAGTTCAAGCTTAGTTGATTTAGGATCTAATCCTTTAGGCATTGCAGAATAAATTACTTCGCCATTAATTTCAGAAAAAACATACCAAGTAGTTCCTAATTTTTGGAAAAGTACTTCTTTAGTGATGTTTGTGTTTGTAGTAGTGGCCATAATCCCCTCCTGGGCTTTTCAAGTAAACTTCCTGTTTACTTTTGTGTTTGTACTAACTTTTCGGAGCGCATTGTAAACACTTTAGACATTTTTTAATTTTTTTTTGAAAAAAATTTGATCAGAAGTCTGACTTAATACCTATGTTAAAAGAGACTTCAAGATTGGCACTAGATTCGTAAGAAGAGAGGTTAATCGTGTCTTTTCCCGCCACATTATAGGTAGTTGGAAAGTTATAGCGAGCAGAAATACCAGACACAAAATCATAATCAGGAGCAAAAAAATCATTAACTGAGTAGTGTAGTCCAGTGGCAGGACTGATTGTAAAAGTCGAGTATTCAGCTGAATATTTTTTAGAGAAGTCCTCTACATCGATAAACTTGTGCTGAAATATATTTATTAAGAAAGAAAAGTAAGTTGAGAGATGTTGTTTCTGATATTTCCAAGCATCATAATAAACAACCGGACCAATAGAAATACGAATCATAAGTTCATCATAAGTTTCATTAAAATTTGTATTAGTATTAAATCTTTCAGTGCGATCTTGAAAATATGTATAAGAAGCCATCGCTCCAAAATAAAATCTTTCAAGTTTATCAAACTCAACATTTTTTAACCAAAACATTTCAAAATCAAATTTGTAACCTTGTTCAGTAGAAGTTATAGCATTGGTCGTTGGAATACGTGTATGGTTTTGTTGTCCAATTCCACCAAGAAACATTCCTCTGTGTCCAAGGTTATTAAGTAAAGGATACTTTTTGGGAAGAGGTTCACGTAAACGATAATCAGTATCATCATATTCGGGTGTAATGTAATCTAATTCACGAACATCATTATAAATAATTCTCATATGCCGTTTTAAAACATAACAAGGTCTGCCTCTATTATCTAAGGTTTGATAAAACTTATTTTCAGGATCAAAATTGTAAATATCGGCACCAAACATAGGATCAGGGAAATCTGAATTATAAACATCAATTGTATCATCAACAACTTGCTCTTCAGTCATTCCTTTAGGAGCATGCTTAGTAAAGGATCTTTTTTTTCCTGCAGAAGGATGAAGGTAGATCATATCTCCTTTTTTTACATATTGAATAATTTTCGATTTAGTTGATTGCTCTTTAAATAAAGGAACATCAAGACCAATAACTTGTCCTTGTAGGGCATAGGCATTGTTTATAAGAATAAGAGTAAACAAAATAATTTTTACCATATTTGCGAAAAGCCCTGTCCTATATAAAATCCAACACTGACATCATTTACAGTATTAGCGTCATCAAAATTCTTTTCTTTTTCTGAAAACTTTTGCCAGCGAGATCTAACTTTTGCGCCTATAAAATATTCTCCGATGAAATTTTCAAAATCCATTTGAGTAAAAAATTCAAGAGAGTTTTGTGATACATCTGCTGAGATATTTCCAAGAGAAGCTGAGTTGGCAGTTAGTTTAGAAATAGGTGACCATAAAAAAGCACCTCCAATTCTAAGGGGATGATCGCCAAACAAATATATTTTTTTAGACCGTACATTGATGCCAAGATTCATTGACTTATTTGTTATATTATAAAAAATATTATTCTGATAAGTGACGTTTTCCCATTCTACTGAAAAACCAAGTTCAGCAGGCATATACCATTCAAAAAAGCCTGCCAATTGATATCTTAAACTAACTCCTGGCTGAACAGTTGTGTCTGTTGCTTTTCGTGGAAATGAACCACCAACAGTTTCTCTGTGAAGAGCACCTTGGAAAAACATTTTAAATTGATCATCAAAAACTTTTAATGTTTTAGATTTAGGTACTCTTGTAAATGTTTCTGGATCGCGATGCATTTTTGTCACAGCTTTTAAGTCACTCACATCTGAACTTTTAACTTTATGATAAACCTCTTCATCGCGGCTTATGATATATTGAAATCCTTCAGAGTCTGACTCGTTATAAAGTTTAAAAATAACATCTTTTGGAACAATATAAACTTCATCAGTATCAATATTAGTAATACGAGTTCCAATTTTTAGAGCTGCTAAAAATGTTCCCGACTTTTCAATATCTTCTAATATAATTTGTTTTGCAGTTTTAACTGCATCTCTTTTACTTGAGGCGCGAGTGAATTCTTTAACTCTTCGAATTTTTTTTAATTTTGATAACTGATTAATAGCACCAGTTTTCATTACTACTTCTTTTTTGGATTCTTCTTTGCTATCCACTTTTGGAGTAACTTCAGAAAAAACAAAATTAGAGAATAAAATTAATACAAGAAATAATTTATTCTTCAAAGCACTCCTTTGCCTTTAAAAATACTTCATAATTACTCTTATAATTATAACTTGTTTCTGAAATTTTATCGAGTTCTACCCAATTAAAATGATCATGCTCACCGGGATCTAAAATGGGTATTTTTTCATTAGAAATTTGTGCAAAGTAAACTTGCTCCACTACCTGCTTTGACCAGCGATCCACAAATTTATATTCTAAGGCAAGTTGCTGCCAGTGAATAATTTCGCTTTTTGTAATGCCAGTTTCCTCTTCAAGTTCTCTATAAGCGGCCTCAAGGAATTCTTCACCTTCATCAACGCTTCCTGTTATATTCTGCCAGATACAATTTCTCTTAGCATTGGTCTGTAAAAGCAATACTTTTTGTTTTGGCTCTTTGCAGAAAACTACAACCTGAACTTTCCTTTTAATTAATTTATTCATAGTTAAATATTAACACATAAAGTCCTCCATGGTATGAAAATACAATGGAATCTGCCTCAAGTATTATTTATACGATTGCCCAATCACTGCCCGGTTTTTTATTGGCCGTAGTTTTTCATGAGTGGGGTCATGCTTATGCTGCAAATCGTTTCGGCGATAGCACTGCAAAAGATCATGGTAGATTAACTTTAAATCCAGCAGCTCACCTAGATATGATGGGAACAGTAATACTTCCTTTGATTCTCATTACTGTTGGTGCAACTGCTTTTGGTTACGCAAAACCTGTTCCAATCAATACAAGAAATTTTAAAGATCATAAAAAAGCAGTATTTTGGACGGCGTTTGCAGGGCCTTTATGTAATTTTATTTTAGTTATTATTAGCGCATTTTTTCTGGCCTTAGTTGCAACCAAAGCTCCGGAAGACTGGGCCTACAAAAGTGTTTTAGTGAAGATGCTTTCTTTTTCGCTGCACATAAATGTTGTACTAGGTGCTTTTAATTTAATTCCTTTTCCACCTCTTGATGGCTCACAGATGTTAAAACCACTTTTAAGCTATAACGCACAAATAAAATACGATGAATTAGGTAGATACACAGGTTATATTTTATTAGGCTTGATTGCACTGAGTTATGTTGGCGGTCCAAATATTATCGGTTATTTGATGATGCCTTTTGCTTGGATGGCGCAATTAGTTGCAATGTTGTTTTTTAAAATGTTAATCTAATATAACTAGACGCACACACGTTAGTAAAATATTGAGACAAAGAGAAAAAATGCTAGAGAACAATATTAATGTTCGAATTCAAAATTTCGACGGTCCGCTTGGGCTATTACTTCATTTGATTCAAGAAGAGCAAATGTCTATTAAAGATTTAGACATCACTCAAATCACAGGACAATACTTAGCTTATCTTAAAAAAATGCAAGATCTTAATTTTGATATTGCAGGTGATTATTTATATATGGCAGCAACTCTGCTTTTTATTAAGTCTAAGTTTTGCGTTGAAGAAGAAGAGCAAACAAAAAAGCTATTAAAAGGCGAAGAAGATTTCCAGATTACAAGTAAGTCTGAACTTATCAGAAAACTTGAAGAGCTTGCACGCTTTCAAAAATTAGGGGAAAGACTTTGGGGCCTAAATAAAAAAGGGCACGAAATTTTCACAAAACCAAAAATTAATAGAAAAGATATAATCAACAGTATTTTAACTCCAATGGAATTAGATAACTTAACTGAAGTTATGATCGATTTTATTAAGCGTGAAAAACGTAAGTACACTGTTGTTCGTAGAGATAGAATTTCAATTAAAGAAAAACTAAAAACTTTAAAAGAAAGACTTTCATCTGGGACTAAAACAGATTTTGAACAACTACTTGATAAAGATAAGAGTATTGATGATATAGTTATTACTTTTATCTCGCTTCTTGAGTTAGCTCGTCTTAAGAAGATCGAATTATTTCAAAATGAATCATTTGGAAATATTTACGTAGACGTTGTTGAAGATCTAAATAATTTTGATGTTGAAACAGCTGATGGATTTGAAGACGAAGAAGAATTAGAAAATAAAAAACTTGAGATGGCGCTTGCGACTAATATTGATGGTCAGCAAGAAATGCCAGTTCAATAAGATAGAATGGATAAAACTATGGAAGACAACAAGACAGAAATTTCTTACGAATGGGACCTAAACTCTGAAGTGACTGAAGAAACTGAAGTTACTCTAGAGATGCAAGAGCAAGTTGAAGATAATTTTTCACTTGAGCTAGATCATTTTGAAGAAAAAGATCAAGAAGATAAATTATGGCAAGCCAGAACTGGTTTAAATTTTGATACACTTTGTGGTGCTATTGAAACAATAATTTTTATGAGCGATCGTCCTGTTCCATTATTAAAAATCAGAAGCACGATTGATGCTGACCTTCCACTTAGAGTTATTCATGATTCACTTGCTCGTCTTCAATCAGAATACGAAGCAAAACATCATGGTCTAAGACTTCAAGAAGTTGCAGAAGGGTACCAATTTAGAACTAAAGCAACTTATTCTCGTTTTGTTCAAGATTTATTTAAAATCAACTCACTTGTACTTTCTCCAACAGCTCTTGAAGTACTGGCGATCATTGCTTATAAGCAACCAATATCAAAAAATGTTATCGAAGATATTAGAGGTGTTGATTCAAGTCATATTATTCGTGGCTTAATGGACAAGCGCTTAGTAAGAATTAGTGGCCGTTCAGAAGAAATGGGAAGACCATCACAATTTTCAACAACAACAGAATTTTTAGAAGTATTTAATTTAGCAGATCTTAATCAGCTTCCTTCTGAATATGAATTAGAAGAACTTTCACAAGCAAATGATATTGGAGCAATCTCTGATATCAGAACGATTGTGAGAAATACGGATAAAGAAAAATTTAGCTTTGATGAAATTGATGAGTTAGATAAATTAGCTGAATCAATTAAATTAATTCCAGCTGAAACTTTATTTACGAAAACTCTAAGCATTGAATCAAGAAAAACGGTTGAAGGTGAAGAGGTTAAGAAATCGGCTTTTGATATTTTAGAAGAATTTGTTTTAAGCTCTGAAACTAGAAAACAAAATGAACTTGCTAGCCAATCAGATACTTTAACAACTGCAATGGATACAAAAATTGTTTCAGCTGAACTTTTAAATTCCAATATATTTTTAAACGCACCTAAATTTGAAGAACTTGAAGAAGGTGAAGAGTTTATCATTCCAGATATCGATGATCTTGATTTTGATGCTGCAATGGATGCTCACCAAGTTTCTGAAGAATCCCTTGAAGCAATTGCTGATGAAGATGGAGAAGACTTATTTGCTGAAGCAAAGGCCCTGGAAGATGAACTTGAAGCAGCTTTTAATGGTCTTAGAATCGATGGATTTAGCTTTGACGGTGAACAAGAAGTAGATCAAGCTGATGAAGACGATGTATCTAATAAAATCAATGCTTTAGATGATGCTCACGAGCAATTACTTGCTAAGGCAAAAGATTTAGATATCGATTTAAATTTTGATTCTCATGAATCAGAAGATTAATTGACATTGAGATAAATTTCTAATACATTGCGCTATTATTAAAACCAACCTGTCGAGAGATAGAAGAGGAGTATTTATGAGTCAAACTAGACTTCAAAAAGTTATCGCTGATTGCGGTATCACATCAAGAAGAAAAGCAGAAAATTTAATCATTCAAGGAAAAGTAGAAGTTAACGGTCAGATCGTAACTGAACTTGGAACTAAAGTAGATACAAACAGTGATGTTGTATCTGTTGATGGAAATGTAATTGATACAGCGGCTACTCAAAAACTTTATGTAGTTATGAATAAGCCAAGAGGATATGTAACAACTGTTTCTGACCCAGAAGGAAGAAAGACTGTTATGGATCTTTGTCCTGGGATTAGATCAAGAATTTATCCAGTAGGACGTCTTGATTATCATTCAGAAGGTCTTTTATTACTAACTAACGATGGTGAGCTTGCTAATATTATTTTACACCCAAAATATGAACTAGAAAAAATTTACGAAGTTAAGATTTTTGGAAATGTAAACGAGCCGATCATGAAAAAATTAAGACGTGGTACGGAGAGTGAAGATGGTCTTTTAAAAGCTGACTCAGTTAGAGTAATCAAAAGACTTCCAACTAAAACTTGGCTTGAATTTAAACTTTCAGAAGGGAAAAATCGCGAGATCAGAAAAATCTGTGAAGCGGCTGGACTTACAATTGATAAGCTTAAGCGTGTGGCGATTGAAAATATTCACATCGAAGGAATTTCTCCTGGTAGTTATGTTTATATCTCTAGAGCGCAATTACTTCAGAGGTTAGGAATAACTGAAGAGGGTGTAAAAATCACGACGAAGAAAAAATATTTATATGAGCCAAATAAGAAAGCTGTAAATGTAGCTAAGAGATACCATGCTAAAGGTAAAGCGGCTGATGATAAAGAATATCAAAAATATAGCAAATCTAATTATCTAGATACAATGAAGCTTTATAAAGAAATAGCAGAAGACAGAAAAGCTCAGGCAGAAAATCCTGGAACACCATCAAAGTATATTCCTAGAATTAAGCCTAAAACTGCTTCTAAAGCACCAGCTAGGCCAGTTGCGAGAAAAAGAGCAGCAACAACTAGCCCCTTGAATTAATTATACAGTCTTTGATACACTAACTTCATAACAAAAGGATGATTATGAAGTTAGTGATTTTTTTATTTTTACTCTTACCTATTTCAATTATGGCCTCAGATAAAATGAAGTCAGTTAAAGTTTTTGGAGAGTGCTCTAAAAAACTACAAACCGATCGCGGTTCAATCACAGTTACTGTGACCAACTCAAATACAGATATCAAAAAAGCGACTTGGGAAACCAACGACAAATACAATAAATTTAAAGCACTCATTGTTGCAATGGATTTAAAAGATAAAGAAATTGAAACAACTGCTTATAATGTTTTTGAAAAAAAAGAATGGGTAAAAGATAAGTATGTTTCAAAAGGTTTTACTGCTGAGGCGGGATTAAAAATTTCAACTTCAGAAATCAGCAGGCTAGGTGAAGTTATTGCTACCGCTAATAAACTTCAAATTGAAAATATCGGAGCACTTAATTCATTTGTTTCAAAAACACTTCAAACAAAAGAATACACAAACTGCCTTTCAATCGCTTCTAAAAATGCACTTGAAAAAGCTAAGCAGTTAGCGAGTACTTTAAACGCAACTGTTGGAGATGTTATCTTTATCAATGAATACGCGGGATCTAACGACAGGCCTCATCCTCAGCCACGTCATCAAGCAAAAATGATGATGATGGAGAGTGCTCCTAGTCCTGATATCGTTGGTGCGAGTTTGGATTTTGAATTAAAAGTAGATGTTGAGTTTGAACTAAAATAAAAAAAGGCCCTTCATCAGGGCCTTTAATATATCAATTTTTTTTCTTAATTAATTATCAAATGAAATTACATCATCACCATGAATCATATCTGCAAGATGATCTATAGAATATTCTAAAGCTTGTACCGCATACTCCACTGGATCTTCTCCAGTTGCTTCAACAAAATTTGATTGTTTTATTAGTGAAGCGATTTGTCTCATGAGTTCTGCACTCGCTTCAAAGAATTCAGGTTCTTCATCCGTTTTTACTACATGTGTAAGTAAAGCGTTAATAGTTTTTAACAGCCTTACTTGTTGAGGCTTTAATTCGTTCGTATCAATCTCGATATTGATCATGTTTTTAGTATGCTTGCAGGTTTGCATTCAAAATTCCTCCGGAAAAAGTCTTAAGATATCTATCGGCACAGCGCGCTAAACAATGAGAAATTTATGCCTGTCCAGTTTTATAGGCTTTCTAAATACTTAAAATAAAATAAATATCTGAGTAGAAAGGTGGACATTTAGTCTTTATTCCATTATAAATTACCATACATAACTGACGCGGAGTAGAGCAGCTTGGTAGCTCGTCGGGCTCATAACCCGAAGGTCGCTGGTTCAAATCCAGCCTCCGCAACCAATTTAAATTCAATTATAATCAGCATATAGGCCATTCGAAAGAGTGGCTTTTTTTTTGGAAAATCGTCCGAGGGGCGTCACAGGGGCGTGGAGAAAAAGTGTAAAACCGCGACGGTCGTCGTTAACTCTTTGTTATTGAAGTATCTTTCCAAAGTGAAATGATGCTCCTATAAATACACCTGAGTAGTTATCGTCTTGGGAAATTGAGGGATTGTCATCAAGGCTCATATAAAATACACCAGCTTCAAATGTAAGACCATCTTTTGAGCCACGCGGCCAGCTATCCCAGAATAATAAGTATTCAAGCGACAATAAGTGAATAGTTCCATTATCAATCTCACTTCCATCAAACTTAAAGTTATTTGGATCATACTCTTTTACTTTATGTCTTTCAAAAATATATTTTAAGTACGTATTTTGAAAGACTTTTTTCCCTATACCGATACCTAAGCCTCTTGTTCTAATTGGCTGCTGAAGAGGACCTGCCTCATTCTCATAGAATCCGGAGGTATGAATGGCAAGGTAGTAATCGCTATACCAATTGAAAGATAAACCACCTAGTACAATTGAGTTGTTAGAATCGAGGTGAAGATTCTTCATGTTTCCTATACCAAAAGTAAAATAATCCTCTGAAAACGATTTCATTGGAATTAAAAAAAATAGAAGTAAAATTAACTTTATCACTACTAAATTTTATCAATTTATAAAAATTCTACAAGAATTGCTTATTTTACCACTTTTCTCTTTTGATCAACTCCCTCTTTCTCAGTAAAATCTATTACATTTTTGTTATGTAAATGATTATCACTGCTAAAAGAAACGATACCGGCCTTACTTGCAATATGTTCAGGTGCTAAGTGAGCATATCGCATGGTGAGCTTCACATCTGAGTGCCCAAGAATGATCTGTAGATCATGCAGATTACCTCCGTTCATCATATAGTGACTGGCAAAGGTATGTCTGAGATCGTGGATTCTAATCCGTCTAAGATTTGAGCTATCGCAGTCTTTATGAAAGCGTCTCTTTCTAAAATTATCGTGATCAAACTTGTTACCTTCCGAATTCAGAAAAATATAATTTGATTCAGCTCTCGATCTTAATGCCATTAGTTCAGCTTTAAGGGCAGAGTCTAAAGGAGTGTATCGTATTTTTTTTCCTTTAGTTTCTTCCTTAACTTTTCTAAGGGCATTATCCCAAGTTGCTGACACCATAATTAAATTTTGATCAAACATAATCTTAGTCCAAGACAGACTAAATAATTCACCAAGTCTCATTCCTGTTGTTAAAAATGCGAGATAAGCCACATAGACCCAGCGATGATCACCTTGATATTTTACATTAGCATCACTTAAAAATTTGGAGGCTTCATCGTTACTCCAAAAATCAAATGGCTGTTCTTGAACTGGTAACATATCAATAGCGCTCATCGGGCTATAAGGAATAAATCTTCTTTTAACCGCAAAAGTGAAAAGACTTCTAACTAATTCGAGCATTCGATTAATACTAGTGTTCTTTAAAGCGGTCTCCCGCTTTATAGAATTAATCATGTGATCGAGATCAGTTGGGGATATTTCGTGAATATTTAATTTACCTAAAAAGGGATCAATATAATCTCGAAATACCTGTTCATCTCTTAATATTGAGCTAGGTGCTTTCTTTGTTTTAGCATGAGTATTAAGCCAAGTTTTAAATAACTCGGTCATTTTCATAGCTACAAAGCGATCAGGGAGGTGTCTCTCCTCCACGATCTTAGTCTTTTGTTTGCGCTCCCATTCGACGGCATCTGCTCGTTTGGTAAAATTTGCTCTAGCTATTCGCTGACCATTTTTCCAAACAATGACTTTGTAAGTCTTCGTTCCATCTATGAGTTTTCTTGTTTCTATTGTCATTAATGACTCCTTTGTTGGAGCCACAACTCTACTTCTCGTCTTCTGAATCTTACTGAACGGCCAAGCTTGAGAAAGGGAATACTTTTTGAGCACACCCATTTATCAATAGTCTTAACGCCGACATTTAAAAATTCAGCTAATTCTCTCTTTGTCCAAAGAGATTCTTTTTCCGTTTGAATGCCAAAGAACAGATCCTCACTATAGCAACTCTCTTCCATAATTTAAATACTCCATTACTTAATTACTTACTAACCAACCACTCAGCATAGGCCCCAAGATTGACCTCCTTATCTAAACAACGTTGAGAGAGGGAGGTCAATTTTGAAGGGCCGAAAAGCTGTGCTAATTCAGTTGGTTAGCACCTCATTAAAGTTAGTTATTAACCTTGATGGAATATCATTTACCCCTAGTTTACCTGTCATTTTACTTGAATTGGAAAACATATCAGTGAACTTTTTAAGTTCATCTCCGTGGAAAATAACAGCGCCATCAAAGTCGATGTTGTTTAGTTTTAAGTCCTTTAAGTATGCAAAAAGAACTTTTTTCTCCCCAGAAAAATGACTCTTAAAAAATGTAATATATCTGTTAAAAATATTTTGATTCGCGAATAAATAAAGACCATGAGTGAAGTTAGTGGACTTCACATAGTAGCTTAAATTTTTCTGCATCCTCTCTTTATTTTTTTGATTAAGCTCTAACTCAAAACCAATTGTAAAATTAGTGTTGAAATCTTTAGAGCTTAATAGACCATCTGGTAGATGATCAAAGCGTGTGAGATTGTGACGTAAACGATGATCTAAAATACAGTTATCAAAATAGCCTTCCTCAACTAAGACTCTCTGAATTTTTGATGAAAGAGCATCGTGGTAACGTCTATCTCTTGGAATTAAATCAAGTTTATCAATATCAAAGTAGTCTCTAGCTCCTGAATCCAGATAGACATACTTCTCCTTACTCCCTGCATCTATGAATGAATCAATTACCTTATAAGCTTCTAGTTTTCTAATGATCTTATAAAAAGAAGCATTACTTTTGCTATAATGGGAAAGATCCTTAAGATCAGTAAGACTTAGAATTTTCCATTTGCTTAATGGCTCTAAAATCTCAAAGTAGTTTGGATTAATATAATTCTCATGATTAATCATTCACATTCCTCCATGAAATTAATTGGTTTCAAAGATTCTTTTTGAATCTCTGGTCTAACATGTTTACGCACATTCAAAATATCAATAAAATCTTTGTCTCTATTAATATGTACGCATTGGCCGCGTCTTAGATTCCTAAGGACATTGGGATGAAGTCTAAAGCTATCTACTTCTCGCATGGAGCCTGTACCAGTTTTATAGTCTCCATCCATTTGATAAGTTTCTTTGGTTGTTGAATAAGTTCCAGCAAAACCTGATAGATAATCAGTATGTTCACCCACCATTTGATTGAAGAGAAAAAAGTTTTCAGTATTCTCAAAGATTTGATCACACAGCCTCGGCGACACCGTAGAAATGTCAGATGGGGCTTGTGTAGCGTAGATGATATTAATATCTGCCGCTCTACATTTGTTTTGTAGCTCAATAAATCTTGGGTTAATAATACTTGAAAGCTCATCAAAGAAGACACTCATCGTGCTTCTATTTGTGTCTTCTCTTCCATCAAACTTTAAAGACTCATAACAGTGAAACAAAAGATTATCAAAGAATAAGCTATTGAAGAATTTCGCTGTATCAAAATATCCTAGACTAGATATTCCAATATAAAGGCAAGCATTCTCTTCTCTAATCTTTTGAAAACTCAGACTAGACCTTGAATCATCATTAACTAATTTTCCAAATTCCGAAGAATTAGCAGTCTCAAGTTGAACAATTAACCCAGCTATATCATTTTGTTTGGGTCTCTTTTTCAACTCAATAACGATTTTATTCAAAGTGATAATCTCTCGTTGTGAGTCTAGGTAATACAAAACTTCTTTTAAGGAATTAATACTGATGGATTTGTAATAATTGTCTGACCAACTACAGGCATTAACAATTCGATCACAGATTTGATCAATATTTCCATCGAGAAGTGGATTAAAACAAGCGCGGTCGTTACCATGATCGGTGAAGTAATAAACTTTCTTTCCGGCCTTAGCACAAGCCTCAGTAAATGTGTTTTGAGATTCAACTGATGCCTTAGGGTCAAAGAATACTTGTGTATGCTCATAATCAGCTGCTCTCATTTGTAGAATCGCCATCAGATTAGTTTTTCCACACCCACTTGGCCCAACGATCATCGTGTGCCTGTCAGTGTTGAAATCCCAAAAATCTAGCGGTCTACAGTTCTTTACAAGATGACCTATACAATCGATCCAATTATCTACTTCTTGATTTTTTAAATCTTTAAGTTCGATTGGTTCTTTGTAGTCGATCTTGTGTTTTTGCTTTTGATACGTCCTCCAACGCTTTAAACAAAATTTAAATAGGCTCACCGCTATCATAAAAATCGTCTCAAAGATCATTTCGATAGGGTGTGTTCCATTGGGTTGTTTCAAATTACTCATGGATTGCCTCCGGTTGTTAAGCTGACCATTATTGATCAGTGGCGGCATCATGCATCATTATGGAATTTTTTTCACTATAAATTTAAATAGTTACGTCACTTTTATTAAAATATTCATAACGAATATAGGTTTTTCTTAATAAACCGATCAGTAATGTAGAAAATTTATTCAAAGTGAATAGAGTAATAATTACAAAAGGTTAGTTGTGAGTGATGTGAAATTGGATTCAGAGGCTAAAGATGAAGAGTTAATCAACAAAATAGCTCATCACAGACTCGTCAACTGGCTTAATGTAAAGGGTAATACTCAAGGCTTGTTGAATGAAAGATGTCCAAGCATAGCAAACCAAGGGGTTATTTCTAAGCTTAAGGATAAGAACAGACGATTTTCAATTTATGAGGGGATCGAAGTTTTAATGGCGATTAGCGATGAGAGCGGAATTATTGAATTCATAAATCAATCTACGTCTGTAATGGCCTCAATTATCAAGCAAAACTTATTAAGGGATAATTCAGAAATCATTGAGGGTATTATAGCTAAGGATAAAGAAGAAGTAAGAGCTGAGGCCGAATCTCTTATAAAGATCAATGAAGAGAAATACAAAGAAGCAATGATCTCTGAAAAAAAGCAATTAGAAGAGAAGAGAAAAAGTTTAAGTAATCAGTTTGAAGAAAAACGAAAAGAATATAAAAAGGAATTTGAGTTAGAGAGAGAGAGGTTGAATGCAGAGGCTAATGAGAGGCTAGAGATTGAAAAGTGTAAATTGGCTTCAGAGCAGGAACAAAAGGTGAAAAGTAGGATTAAGGAAGAACTAGCTTTGCATGCTTTGTTTGGAATAGTTGCGGGAAACACTGCTGTCTTTACTCTTTTAAAGCTTTATAAGATGTTATGAGAAAGATATTTATTCGAACTGTATTTACTATTTTCTTAGTTATATCGATTGTAATTGAACTCAATCGTGAGGAATTCTTTTCTGTACTTCTTTTCGCTTTGCTGTTTATTTTAAATATTTATTATAATTTAAAATACAAAGATATTTTTACTATTTGGAGAAGACTTGAATTTGTGAACGCAATTCACGTGATTTGTCTTTTTTGTCTACAGTTTAAGCAAGCTATAGATGAAGAACATTTTATATTTTTTTATGTTTTTAGTATGATGCTCCTCCATATAGCTATAAGTACAGCTAGGACCCAATATTTTCAATATGCTGAAGAAGAGCTTGGTAAGGTTATTTAGCTTACGTTAATTAACATCTGGCTTAATTTTAGCTAGAGTTAACATAAGGTTATATTAAATAGTTGCACTTCTTTCATAGAACCGAAATGCTTTGATTGAGCGTTATTTCATAGAGAA
>CAYGTU010000013.1:0-27984 GCA_964352945.1 uncultured Bacteriovoracaceae bacterium | reverse complement strand
TTTATTATATTTATGATTTTTTCTTTTTTTGATAAATCGCCAGCTACAACGAAAAGTGAGTTTTCTCTATTGTAAAATTTCTTTCTAAAATTTACTAGTTGATCTCTAGAAAATGATTGGATAGATTTTTCAGTTCCTAAAATTTGATGAGAATAATTATGAGTGAAACAATTTTTTTGAATTTCCGAAAAGTTATATTGATTCGGACTATCAATACTTCTTCTAAATTCCTCATGGACAACATTTCTTTCAGGTATTAATTCGCTTTCTAGAAATGTGGGATTTGAAACCATATCAAGTAAGATATTTGTTGATTCTTCAATTTGATGATTGGGGCAGTTGATATAATAGCAAGTATAATCAAAAGAAGTGAAGGCATTAATTTCACCACCAAAGCCTTCCACTTCAAAAGCTATCTTAGCTCCCGGTCTAGTTTCAGTACCTTTAAAAAACATATGTTCTAAAAAATGGGCAATACCTTGATTGTCTTTATCTTCAAGAGCTGAGCCAGCTCTAAACCAAATTTGAACACTAGCTAAGTTACTACCTTTTTGATCTACAAAAAGAGTGTTGAGATTATTTTCTAGAGTTAAGTTTTCGATGTTCATTTTTAACCTTTTTTTGTTTATTTTTTTTGGATTTTACATAGAAGTTTAACATATTGAAATGTTATTAAGCGCCTCTAAATGTAGTCTAATTTTTTTAAATATTAGCATATTCTCATACTTTGGGGGTAAATACTAAAGTACTATTTCATGCTTTTTTATTAATAAATCTAATAAGATAGAAGCTTTTTCAAAAAAAGCTTAAGATGCAGCCATTTCCGATCTTTTACTGGGTTAAAATATTACCTGACTAGTTAAGTATAAATGTAATTAATCCGATAACTTATGTTGAATTGGCTTTTGCCATTAGGAACGTTTGTAGATGATAAAGTTTATCGAAAATAAAATTCAAATGATGATTTTATTAGCTTTGCTAGTTTTGCAAAGTTGTGTCGGTACTGTTGAAGAAGGGAAAAGAAGACAAGAAAATTTTAAAGATCCAGAAACAAGTTCATTTAATTTTATAGGTCTAAATTCTGCAACTCCAATATCACACGATAAAATTGAAGTAACATTCTTCCCACAGTTTGGGCAAATTACTGGATATAATTATTACTTGTTCGTTAATGAAAATACACCGATCTTATTAAATCTAGAAGATCTTGAGCCAGGGCTAGGTGGTAATTTAAAATATACTGTTAAGAATTTAACAATTGGACAAATCTATAAATTGAAAATGATTGTTAGAAATGAAACACTTGGACTTGAGAGTTCTGGTGCTCTTGAATACTTTGTAAGTACTTTTGATAATCAAACGGCACAATTCTTAGGGATTAATGATGTTGTAAAAGTTATTGGACAGACCGATCGAACTGTAAAAGTGAGTTGGGTTCCAGCAACGATGAATGGAATTATTGTCGCTACTTCTTATGACCCAGTTTATTATGAAGTAAAATACATTTCTGAAGATGGTGGCCCAAATAATTTAAATAATCCTTCTTATGCAGGAGTTGATAAAATTGTTACCAGAGTTCCAACTCCTCCCACAAAAGCAAGTCCATCATTTAACCCTTATGAAACAACAATTACAAATTTAATCCCTGGGAAAAGATATTACTTCCAAGTTAGGGCCATAAATCAGCTATGGAATTATTTTGATGAAGACCCCTTAATTCCTGAGCCTCCAGTTAATAGAGAGGTTAACACTCGTTTCATGAGTGTAACAATGGATAATGGTTTTTCACCATTAGATTTTAATAAAGATGGAATTACTTTAGCTAATGGTCCAGGCGTTTCTGCTTTTGATAAAGTAAATATTTTTTGGGAACCAGGCTCAGGTACATTTGAAAATTATCAAATTTATTTAAGAGAATATGATGGAATTGATGATCCTGAAATTGATGATCTTTTAATTCCTGCTGAAATGGATGCTATGAAATTAGCTTCAGATTTTACTATTGTTTCTTCTTCTGATTCAGCCTATTCTTATGGGGGCCTATCCGCCTATAAGTGGTATCAAGTTAAAATTGTTTTATGTAAGACACTTGCTTGTCCACTTGATACTGGAAATTCTGATTTTGGTGTAATTTCAAATATGTTTGCAATTAGAACTCAACCACAATTAGCACCATTTTCTGGTATTTCCTATTTAGGTGATCCACAGAGTGCTGCAACTTTAGATGAAATAAGTATTGCCTTTGATGCAGTTGATACTTCAATTGGTTTTGCTGATGAGTTGGAACTTTATTGCATTGATCCAAATGATTATGCAAACTTTGTAAAATTCCCAACAGTTCCTGGTACACCAGTTTCTCAGAACGTACCAATATCTGCTTCTGGAATTGGAAACTGTGATGGACTGAAATTAGAAGTAGGAATAACGCCTATAAACTTAAATGGCCCTCTTATAAATATTTCTGGTGTTAATACTCTTAATCAAACAGACTTTGCATCTTCACGATATTGTTTTGCACTTGCTCCAGCAATTAATTTTAAACCTGAAATTGTAAAATTAGATCCTTCAAAATGGGTTATAAGATGTGTTAACCCAGAAATTCGCGTTCCAACAATGACCGAATTTACAGGTGTTAAAGGATCATGTTTAGTAAATCAAAATACAGCAACTGTAACTTGGGAATTACCAAGTGGAGGTGTTTATAATAAGTTTGAAGCTTTCACAAAAGATAGTACTGTAAGTGCAGGATTTAGTTTTAATGCAGGTATTAATGATGATGTAGGTTACCAAAGATCAGGTTTAATCGATTCATCGATATTAACTCATACATTTTCAAATTTAAGACCAGGAAGAAAATACTATCTTGGAGTTTTAGCAGTTGCTTATGATCCTTCGGGACCGATTACAATTCACTCTGAAGCAAATTTAAATGTAGTTGAATGCCATATACCGCTACCTAAGGCAACTTTTAATGAATGGACAAGGGTCTTATCTATTGGACCAAAAGTAGATGGAAGGTTTCCTTCAGATACTCATCCTTATGAAATCAGAGATGAAGCTTTTTTATATGAAGCAATTAATGATGACGGTATTCCTTATGAAGTTGAATATGACACTGTTCTTTCGAGTTTGGAAAACGGCTATTATCAACTTCCTCCAGGAAATTATAATGCAGTTTTTCCATATGCAACACCAGCTCCAACAGATTTCCTAGAACCTTTTGATGGTGTTTACAATGAAGATAACTTTGCAGCAAGTAAATATGGAATTATTTCATTAGCTTGGAAAGATATGAATATTGAATTTTTAGATTCCGAGTTTAAGTCGGAGCAACAATTACAGGTTAGATCAAATAGAAAATATGGATATAAAGTTTTTAGATCTGATGATAACAGAGCTAGTTGGAAAGATTTAACTACTTCTATTGGATTAATTCAATCCTATCCCTACACTTATTATTTAAGACCAGGTTCAGCTGAAGAAACGGCCCCTAATTTAGAGCCAGGTGAAACTCCAGAAATGTCGAGATCAGAAGTAACCGAGAACATGGCTTTTTTCACAGACTATAGTATTAAAGCTTTCAATAATGATGGTGATGGTGTTTCTAGAGCAAGAGTTTTTTGGTATAAAATTGTTCCTGTTTTTGAAGACACAATATTACCTTACGATGATAACGATGTATTTCCACATCATATTTTAAAGGTTGTTTTACCTCCACCAAATATGGCTTTAGTACACCGAATGATGGCCAATAGAAATCTTTGTCAAGAACTTGGTAAAACAATAATTAAAGATAATGGTAAAAACTATATTTGTGATTATAACGGAGTAGGAGCAAGAGCAGGATCTTTTCCTTGGACAATGGGTGAGACTGTTGTTGATTTAGGTGGGGATCTAATGGTTGATCGCTATGAACTCGGCTGTAATATAACAAGAGGTGATCCTGTTCCAGATCCAACAACTGGTGCCAGTATGTTTGATAATGATACTGCAACATTTGATACCAACGATTATATAAGGCCAAATTCGATTTTTACAGGTAGATCAACAACAGATGATGGTTCTTCAGATACAGGTGTTTTTAGAGGCTGTACAGGAGGAACAATTTTTGATCGATATCACGATTACAATGATCCCGTTCCCCCAGCATCCTATGAACCATCCTATAAAAGAGCAATTTATGGTGACTGTCTTGGGTATAATTCTATATCTATTAGATCGAGTGATATTGGTGCTGGATGTACTTGGGGGGTTAGTTTTACAAGTGCTTTTCCGGGTGCAACTATTTTATATCCTCTACCTGGTCCAGCAACAAACTATTCTTGTGATGATAACACTGGGGGCTTAGGCTATTTTTTTCTAAATCGCCCACAAGTCGCATTTAGTTCTGTTGGCTTTCCGGGAGAAGGCTTATTAGATATTAATTTTAGAAGAAATATTGTTACTCAAGGTGAATTCTTAGCTGTTCATTATAACAAAGGTGGAGCAGGTACTGGCGGGGATATGCCTTGGGCCAGTCCTCTTGGGCAAGGTTTATATCAAAATAAGAATGGCAATTCTAGCTCAGGGACAGCACATAGATGTTCAGTAAATTTAGCAAGTATTGGCGTCGGAGATATGTGGAGATCACGATGGATTCCAACCTCACATCTAGATGCGATTAAAGTAGATAATACTCCAACTTACGCGAGTATAATTTCATCTACTATTGATGAAATTTCAACTATGCCTTCACTTTACGATACGGGTGCTTATCAGGCTCCGAATCAAATTGGAGGAGGTGCAGATCTTCGAGGAATGTCTCCAAGATATAATGGTGATATGAAAATTTCTCGTTTAGTTGCTTCAAATAACTCAAAGTTACCTCCTTTAACTGGAGTAGATCTAGCTGATGCTCAAGAATATTGTAATAATTTTGAAGTTCAACTTGGCGTAGGAGATGACCTTGGAAACTTCACTCCAATGGAAGCGGTCAAAAAGAAAAGATTAATGAGAAGGCAAGAATTTGTAGCAATGAGTGCTTGGCCGGAAACATATAATGCAGCAGATTTAACATTTGTGGAAAATGAATGCAATATTTCGGGTAAATTACCGGGTAATTCATCAGCTCCTAACGGCATTGATGATGTATGGTCTACAACTCTTCCAAAAGGTAATGCCTCAGCAGTAGCAGTAACAACATCACTTATTACAGGTTCTTCAGATAATGATAATCATAATGGAGGAGATCCTTATCATACAGGATATTGTACTTCTAGATTTGGAATTCAAGATTTAGTAGGAAATGTTCAGGAATTAAATACAGATATATTATTTTGTGATTACTCAAAGGATAAGTTTTATTGGGGACAGCACTCTGGAAATCCTTATCTTGGAACTGGAGCTGGAGATGTTAATAGGTCTGTTGTATATGCAACTGCAGATTGGAGACATGTTTTAAATACGGCTATCATCGAATATGAAGATCCAGCTCATCCAAATTTTCCTTCTATTTCTGGAAATAAACTGTGGACTAGAATTGATCCAACTTCTGGATATTGTTCCTTAGTCGATATTGATCCATTAAGAGTTGATAATTTTTTTGCGGATCAAGGAAAATTTGTTTATGCATCTGGTTCATTTAAAGAATTATTAAATCCGGATAACACAGTAAATTCTACTTTAGTTGAAAATATAAATGGAATAGATAATGTAGCAGCAGATTACTTAAGAAATGGTGATGGGTTTTTCCTTCACTTTGGTCCAAATAATTTAGCTCCGCAAATGAAATATAATAATAGTATTTCTCTTTCAGGAACAAATGATCCTGGAGTAGCATTAGGTCCATATTTTAATCCATTAGTAGGAATGGCCCTTTCATGCGACCAACTTACTTGTTCTGTGGGAACAACAGACAATAAAGAAATTACGACTGATTTCTTTAGCTTAAATAGAGCACCAGATCCGGCTGCATTAAAAATTGATAATTTCCCTATTGGAGGTTCAACAATTTCAACTGTAGGTATTTCTGAATATAATTATACAAATAATTCACTTAATTATACTGCTACTTTTGATGCGACAACAGGAGCAAATGGCTTTAATGGTCACCATGTAGTTGAAAAATTTATTGTTAAAACAAATGGTACTATCCAGCAAGTAATAAAAACATTTAACGATTATCAAGCACTACAGCCAATTGTCATTACTCTTTCTGGTGTGCAGTGGAATGTTTCAAGAGGAGCAACTTATAAATTTAAATCAGGTGGACATTATGCGAGTTCCACTGCTGGTAGATATAGTGCATATATAGATCCATCTTCAAGTAATCAAAATAGAGTTACTGATGGATTTAGGTGTGTAGTTAGAGTTAATGATTAAAAAATATAATTTAAGTATTTGAAAAGGATAAAATGAAAAGTGGTACGTTTGTTCTTTCATTCTTAATACTGGTTACCCTTATTGGATGTAATGGGTCCAGTGGTCCGAGTTCTGTAACTGTAAAGAACAACGGTGTCTTTGAACCAATTTCTTATAAAATTGATGGAGTTTCTATTTCAAATGGCGGAATGTTTGATTTAGATGAATATGAAAATGATTCGGGTCCTCGAGTAATTATTGTAGATGTAAAAAATAACACAGCCTTTCCCATGACTGATATGGGTGTAGTATTTGATGATTCAAGTAAAGTTGAATATAGCTTTGAAAAAGATGATGTAGGAGATTCAAATTATCCTGGGGATTCTGGAACATGTGGTTCAACTCTATCACCAGGAGCATCTTGTACAATCGCCTTAGCTTTTGAAACCACAGTTTCTGGTGTTTATACTCAAGGAATAAGATTTAAATTTAAAAACTTAATCGAAGCCGACGATAGATATTCTCAATTTAAAGTACTAGCAGGTTTTCCAGCTTCATTAGTTTATGGAGTTGTTGAAGATCAAGCTGATCCAGGTGTTATAATTGATCCCGTTATTTATGGAGCACAGAATTTTTACTTCGGTCAACAAGTTGGTCCAGGCTTAATTCCTGTTGTTGAAAGAACAGATGCTATAACTTATAAAATGGTTTTAAGTGTTAAAAACGAAGGGGAACTTAGAGCAAGATCAGTTCAATTTAATCCAACTCAAACTTGTTCATCAAAAGAAACAGGAGTATGTCCTGGTCCTGGTTTAACTCATTTACAGACCCATACTTTCTCTCATGACTGTCCTACAATTTTATATTCTGGTCAGTCTTGTTTATTAACAATTGAATTTTCACCCGCAAACACTGACCCACTGCCAGCTCCTCAAGAAATTAGATATATTACCTATATAGCGAATTCTGTATTTAATTATTTGGATTCGCCTCTTCTTACAGGAGCAGTATTAAATGGATATATAAATACAAACTCAACAGAAGTTAGAGCGATTTTCGAAACAGCGATTGAAAATTTAGATTTTCCTGATCCCATTATTGTAGGTAATAGAGTTAAAAAAGCATATAAGATTAATAATAATGGATTTCGACATGGTATTTTTAGAGTTATAAAATTTATAAATAATTCAGACAGTTCAAACATGGCTTCTTGTATAGCTCAATCAGGAAGTTCTTTATTACTATGCTATGATGAAACATTAACAACACCTAAAACGTTAGAGGATTTTCCATTTTTCGTAGATGACACTCAGAATTGTTTTAGTGATGGTGGAGAATCTCAATTTTACATGGAAGTTGGAACTGGGTGTATCTTTCATTTATATTTTCAACCAAGTATTTTATACACCACTATTAAAAACTTCGATATGAGTATGCAAGTTGAATATGATTCTCGCTGGAAAAATGCAGAATTCATTATTCCAGATGAGCATCTTCAGACAACAGATGCTAGTTCACTTCCTGCAGCAAAAATGGAAATTGTAAAAGTAAAGTTAGGCGATATCGAATGGGTTGATCCAGATTTAGATTTCTCTGACATTGCTTCAGCAATTAAATCTTTTGATTTAGGAAGAATGGCATTACTTTCACCAACATATTATACAAGAGAAAAATTGACTGTAACTTTCCAAAATATGGGTGGTGTAGATGCTATCAATAATACATTTATCGATGGTTCTGGAACAACAATTCCTTTTTCAAGTGCAGTACCCACAGGAGTAAATTTAGGTCCTCACTCACCAACTTATTTTGAAGCGACATTAGTAAATAATTCTCAGTGCCAAGTTGTAATGCCTGGAGCTACTTGTATTATTAATATGAATTTTGCACCTATTGGGCTTGGAACTAACGCCCAAGAATCCGAAAATATGTTTGATTATATTGATGCGGATCCTTATTTAAATTTAAAACGATTTATTATGAATTATGATGATCAAGCTTTATATTCAGATACAAATTTAGTATCAACAGTAAGAGATATTCCGCAGAGAACAGCTGAAGCTCAATTAAAAGCAATACTAGTTCAAAAAGGCTATATACTTCCATTTCATAATACAAATCCTGATTGGCCTGATTTAGATGGACCTTATGGGAATGAAATTACTGGAACAGGAGTAATTTTAAATATTGGAACAGGGACAATCCCATATATGGCTTGGGGGGGAGATTTAGCCGTTGATTTCTACCGAAAAGGTTACGAAATAATTCCCACCGCTGATCCTTCAGCCTTTGGAGCAGATTTTGATTGCTTTGACTTAATAGATTTTGCTACCAATTTTGATAGTTTTGATAGAAACCCTGATCCTCAAATTCAAATGGAAGAATATGCAGATGTTCTAGCTCGGACAGGAACTTGGGGGCCTTTACCAAAAGATAAATCCTGTGCCATAAGTTATAAGTCAAAACCAAATAATTGGCATCGAATTGAAAATGTAAAATATTTGAATAGTTATTATAATAATACACCAGAATCAGAATACTTAAGAATGATCGATTTTGACTATAATGGTGATGATAGAAGAGAAAGAATCAATCAGGTTTCAAATTTTGCTGATATACAATTTCATTATTATGATGGAGATATTTCAGATCCAGGATTAGATCCAACAAATACACTTCAGATGGCTTTTGGAAATTTAATTTATCTTTGCAAAATGAGTAATTCAGCCCCCAAATGTCTTCCTCAAAAAGCAGAGCCGATTAGAATAGAACATCATAAGCCAGCGGAATTAGTAGTTAGAAATCCAACACCATTAATGAGTGCTGTATTTAAAAGAGGAACTCAATCAGTTCAGGCACACGTATTAGATACTTCTTATCTAGATTTTAATCCTTATGATTCAATAACTGAGACAACAGATTTTAATAAATGGTTACAAGCTAATACAATTGCACCTGATCCTATAGATTGGCACGGACATAATGGATGTTATGGATCTACTTTACCTGAGAGGTGTCCAGGGTATACAATTCCAAGTTATTGGTTTTATGGTAGTCCAACATTGTATGAAGATGATCCTCTATTTTCTTTAACTCTTAAGTCATTTTCATCAATAACACATGCAGACTCTGTAATTTCTTCCCTTCCCACTGTTAATATAAATGACTACGAGTATATTTTTCATTTTGGAACATTTCATAAAAACATGAATCATAATCTTAATTTTGAAGTTGTTAATATCGGGGTACAAGAAGGTAAAATTTTTGAAGTTGTTGAAACGGAATTTCCTGAAGGTGGAATGGATGCAGATGCTTTTACTTATCTTGGACCGTATAATTTAGCATCCCCAGGAATTAAACCAATAATTTCTGATCCTAATACATGGGTGAGCTTTTTTGGTGATTTATCAAATGCACCGACACCTGTTCTTGGTGCAAATTTTACATTTAGAATTAACGCTACTACTGCAGGTATTTATAAACAAGAAATTGAAATTAAATATTATAACGGGGTATTTGCTGATGGTGTTTCAGGAGATGAGGTTGTTCAAAATAAGAAGATTTTATTAGTTGCAGAAATTCTTGATGACGCTCCAATTTTAGATTTTACTTACCAAAACTATGACGTAGAAGTTCAAGCCATTGGGATGCCAACTGTAACCTTTGATCCTACAGTAAATGATGTTCCTGAAATTTATAATGTAGGTATACCTGATTTGAATGACATGATTAGGTTTTCCGGAGTCAAGATTGAAAACCTTCCGACTTGTTATCCAAGTTTTTATAATTGCACCGAAGATTTTTATTTAAGAAAAAAAATAACTATGACAAATACTTCTGGTTCAAAGCTGTATAATCTACAATTGTATTTTAAAGATTCAGCCTTGGCTTTAGATACATCATCTCCAGATGCTACAGATGATATTTTTATTAATTATACGGATTGTTCAAATGCGGATGCACCTGTAAATTCCCCAACAGAACACAGCAGGGATCCAGCGACTCTTCCTGCCCCAGATGGTCTTCCTTCTTTAGATGAATTAGGTGGAACAAAAGACAGTTGCTTTATAGAAGTATTCTATCAGCCAACAACTTCTAGTACTTCTTTTTCATCGAATCTTATTGCTAGATTTGAAACACAAGAAAACCAATATATTCAACAAATTATTGGGCTAGATTTTATTGCTAAAGACCCAGCAGTTGTTAATGTAGCAGGTAAAGATCAAAAACCAATAAATATTGGTATGGGAAATGTTGAAAATTCTTTCCCTTTAAATTTTGGTACAGTAAGTATGACAAATGAGCCTCAAAATATAGTATGGAATGCATCAGGTGGTTTATATAATGCTTTAACCATTGTTAATCCAAATGCAAATACCAAAGCATCATTTTTGAAATCTTATCATGATTTTTTAATTCAAGAAGAGCTCAATGGATTCAATGCGGGATCACCACCCCCGATAACTTATTATCCACCGCCAGGAGATTATTATTCAGAAGGAACTTATACGGTAGTTGATATTTTAAGAACTAAATATATTGATGATTCAACAAGAGTAAACGTTGCGGCAACAGAACCGTGCTTTGTGGGTGATGATGCAGGTGGAGAGCAGCACTTTGAAAAAGGATTTAAAAACGATACACTCGCTACATGTATTTTTGTTGTCACTTTAAATGCAGATATAAACTATATTGGTAATCAATTAAGTCCAGTAGACTCGAACGACATGAATAATAATTTTGTTCGTATTTGGTACTATAATAATGACCGATCATCTACTGCCTATATGACTCTTCATTTTGAAGGGCTTATTACTCCAAATGTTTCTTATAAAAACAATCTAACAACTGGAGATGATTATTTTAATGTCTATGCAACCAGAACCGGAGAAATTGGATTTGAATGGGATCCAATGCTTGAAGATAATTCTTCCATTGGTAATATTGTAGGCTATCGGGTTTATGTTTCCGGTTCGCAATCGGCTTTATTTGATCCAACCCTAGCTATCGGATTAGAATTTTACGATGTAACGACTATTACATCATTTACACTTAATACAGGTGTTATTCCGGGAAAATTTTATTTCTTCAAAATTGTGCCAATTAGGCAGAATGGTAGCTATAATGCAGGAGCATTTGATAATCTTGGAATAGGTAAGTTTTTATCATTAAGTGATATATCAACCTTACAAGTTGTGTCCCCCCCAAATACAATGGAATATAATCATGAGCTAAATGTCTTAGTTGATAGAGATCTTGCCGTTATTCAGTTGAAAAATTATACAGAGGCTTTGAGTACTTGTACTGGGAAGCCAAGTTTATTTTTAGATAAGGGTGGATCAATTCTCCCTTATTCATATCAATTAATTAATGAGCCAATTTGGGATTGGTTAGCAGCAGATACTTTATTAAGTAATTATGCCGATTTATTCAAGCGAACTCACTGGTTAAAAACACCGATATTTAAAAATATTGATATCGTTTTTAGTGGTGTAACTGGATATGATTCAGGGCAATCAAGTCAAGTATTTGAGACGGATAATTTATTCTATTTAAGAAATCCTGATGTACCAACAGCAACGGTACCCATGGCAAAAGGTGGAGTCATTGGAACATCATATGAAAACTATACTTCATATGTCGGAGACATCGTTCCCTATGGTATGGCGAGATGCTATGTACCACTTCCTTAAGCGTTAATAAGGTAAATTATACCCTTAAGTTATTAAAAATACATACCATGCGATAATTTCAGCATGAGAGTAATTCTCTTTTTAATATTTATTCTCCAATTGAGTTTTGTTTTGGCCCAAGACAAGGAGCCAGATATTGTCAAAAATGAAGAGCCAAGTAAAATCACGCAAAAAGATGAAAATTTAGTTGATGAATCAAAACCTGAAGAAGAAGGAAAACCTTTTCTTTTTATTATTCCATTTCAATCAGACTTTTTAACAAAACTGGAAAATGATCAAGCAAGTAAATTACTTTTACAAGTTGGTTCAAAGCAGCTTGATTATAAATTAGTTCTATCATCTCTTGAAGATTTTAAAGGGCTCAAGAGAAAAGTTGTTTCTGTAGAATTAGAAATAAAAAAAGTTGGAATGACAATGGAAGTAACAGCTTTGATGAAAGATGTTTCAACAAACTTTCAGTTAAGAAAAAAAACAAGACATAGAGTGAATAAAAGAAGTCTTATTAGAGAAATAAATATTGTTCTAGAGCTATTATTTTTATCTGAAGATGAAATTATGGAACGAGAGCAAAAAGAAGAAAGAGATAAAAAGTTTAAAAAGAGATTTTCAAACTCTTTAATAGTTCCTGATAATGGTTTAGCTGCATTTAGGGCCAGAATTAGAGCTTTAAAAAAAAACATAAAAATAAAATTTAAAGAACTTGAAGAAGAAGAAAATAAAGATGAAGAAGAGGATGAAGAAGATAATCAAACAAATATGATTGCTAAGAAACCAAAAGAAGACCCAGATAAAGATAATAATAGTTTATTTGGTAAAAGAATCTGGGTTTATTTTGACTCTCTTTCAGCTGGGGTAATGAATCAAAATACGAATATGACCAAACAGTTTGCTGCGATAGGCGAGCCGCTTGATCTTAATACGAATGTGCCCTATTTAACAGCAGCTTACACTAAAGGTGTTTATCTTGATGTGGATAAAGATTATTATGCTATAGGAACAATAGGTATAGGACAATCATTTACCCAAGTTAAAGAAGTTCAGGGTGCAGAAGTAAATGGAGATATCAGTATGTTTTTTGATATGTCTGCTTCAGCGGGATATAATTTAAAAGATATTAAATTAATGGTTGATGCAGGATTAAGATTACATGGAATTAATTATATAAGTTTAGAAAAGAGTGGTTCAGGTTTAGAGCCAATTTCAAATACGGTATTATTTTTCCAAGGTGGAGTAACTAAAAAGTTCGCCTACTATAATCGAGAAATTGAATTAAGAGGTATAGTGAAAATTCCAGTAATGACATTTTCTTCTGATGACTCAATCGCAAATGGTGGTGGTTTCTCTGGTCTTGGTTATGGTTTTTCAGTTAAAACTCCAAAAATTTACTGGAACTGGCTTAACCTACAATTTGAAATGGAAAAAAGTAGTTATACAGTAGCAAGTATTTTTAAAGAAACGGTAGACAATACGATGGTAAGTTTTAAGGGGTTTTATGATTTCTAAGATCCTTCTTGTTTTTCTATTTTTTAGCTTTAATTCGTTTTCTAAACAAACTATTCATCAAGAAGTTACATTTTCAGCAGGTATCACAATGGTCTCATTTACTGAATATGAAAAAACATTTACGGGAGATAATGTTGAAGCCCCGTTTTCAGGAACTGTTACAGCATTGAGTATGGAAGGTAATTATAAATTCAGAGCAGATTTAAAAAAAGCTTATTATTTAAATATAGTAACTCCCTTAATTCCAGCTTCTACTGGAAATTATTTTAGAGCTGGAGGTGGCGTTGAGTTTTATATCAACACTATGTCTAATAATTTATCCCTAGAATACAGTGGTACGGCAGTCAGGTTTGAGCCAAGAATGAGATACTATTGGAATATTGATGGTGGATTAGCCTATTTGTCATATAACACCTTATCAGCGAAGAAAAATGACTTTATGTTTGAAGTAGGTGGTGGCGGAGGCTTAATCTATAAGATGAATGATAAATACACTTTTAGAGCAAGTGCTGCAGCCAATATGGGAATCGGAGTAGTTGTATCGGGATTTAATATCCGATTATTTGGTGGAGTAGTTTTTCCGTTTGATCTTTTTGAATGGTAGCCCATTAATCTTAGGGAAGTATTTTCCATAATCAAAATTTATTCATTTTTAAGGTAATCTAGAGGTAGTATGAGTGTAAAAATAGAATACTTGATCATTCTAATTCTAGTCGTATCAGCCGAATTTTGTTTCGCTGCAGATGCAGTTATTAAAATTGCCTCAAATCCAAAAGAAGCAGAAATTTATGTTGCGAGTGATCCCAATGAACAGCCAAGATTAATTGGTAAAACACCTTTTGAGCAAGATTTAGAAAGTCTTATTAACTCTTATGTTAAAAAAAATATCTTCATTCTAACTTTAAAAAAAGAAGGTTTTGAAGATTATAAAGTTCTTTTTACTAAAGCAACAAGTGTAGACATTGAATTGCAAGTGAATATGATTGTTGATGATAAAATCAAAACAATTAAAAAGCATGATTTACTGATGAATGAACTTTTTGATGTTCAAAGAATGATCAGAGGAAATAATGCTAGGGATGCAATACTAAAATTAGATGAACTTGAAAAAGAATATAAGCATTTTTCTGTTGTTAGTGAATTAAAAGCAACAGCATATTATATGAATAAAGATATGGAAAATGCTCTTACGTATTATAGGAAATCATTTGCATTAAACCCAGATAATGTGGATGCCTATAAAATGAAGATTTATCTAGAAAAGAAAATGGGTGTAACGGCAGACTTAAAATGATGAAAAAACTAATGCTTCTATTCTTTCTTTTAATTACAACTCTGGCTTTTTCTCAAACGGCCATTGAATGGCAAAAAGTCGAGCTAGAAGAAAAAATAGATCGAATGGTGAGAGCTAGAATAGATAAAGTTGCCGAAGATAATGTTTATTCTGTTGAGGTTCAATTAAAAGTAAATGATCCGGGACCACCAAACTTCGACGATATGCAAAAAGTTGGGATGAAGGTTTCTGATGTTAAGTTTGATAAGTCAAAAGGTGATTATATTGCTTTTCATAAAATAGGTTTAGAAATTCCTGTTATTGAAAAATATTACAATGATCATCAACAGCAGTTAAAAGAAAGACATAGATTTAATGAAGCCTATAATATTTTTAAAAATATTGATTCAGTCTCGGTTAAAGTTTTTATTGGAGAAGAAACACCAGAAGCCGTTGTTTCTAATATAAAGAGAGTCGTAAATAATATAAAGTTCCCTCTTGGTGACGTAAGACCTAAAATTAGTTTTGAAACTTTAACGCTTGATAAAATCATTAAGGATCAAGCGTTACTTGATGCTGAAAAGAATAAAAAAGGTAATGGAATAGGTCTTAAAGAAATCCTTGAATTTATTGGGAAATTTGGAAATGCTATTGGATTAATCTTTGCGACTTTACTTTTCGGAGCAGTATGTTTCTGGTTAATGAAAAAATTCAAAGAACTATTCTTAATTGTAGAAACAGAAGAAGAAGCAGTTGAAGAAATAGTAGAAGAGAAAGTTGAAGAAGAGGTTGAGATGATCAGCCTTGAAGAACTCGCCCTTCAAGAAAAACTATTTGAAAAAAGCTCAGAAGAAAACTTCTCAAGATTTAAAACCATGTATAAAACATCACTAGATAGTGCGACTGTTTTATTAAAAAAATGGATCAATAATACGAGTGATGAAAATCAAAATATCCTAAGAGCAGTTGCTCAACAACTTGGAGAAAATGACTTAAGTGTACTTTTTGATAAGTTGTCAGCTCGCGAAAGAGATATTTGGAAAGATGCAATGCAGACATTCATTGATGATGATAAAATTGCAAAATCTAATAAATTAATTTCAGAAGAAGTTATTAGAGACATGATTGGGCCAAGCGTAGTTAACGATGTGGAGCTGATTGATTTACTATTAACAATTCCTATTGATACTGCCTCTAAGTATATTCAACAGAGAGGTGAAAATTCTAAAGTATTAATGAATTTGTTGTCACCTCAAATAATAAGTAAAATTTTAGATCAGATGGATGAAATGGAAGCCCTAGAAGTCATAAATATGGGATTAGATTTTAACTTTTCAAAAATTAAAGATGATTTTAGCTCATTTAAGAAAAATCTATCAGAATATATGAAAAGAGAGAAAAGAAAGCCATTTAATGAGAAGATCATTCAAATGCTTCCTGAGTTTAATCCAACTAAAGAGAAAATTCTCTATAGTTATCTTGCTAAATCAAAAATGAAAGATGAAATGCTTCACGTAGCTAAAAATAGCTATCCATCTGAACTAATCATTGAATTACCGAAGGACTTCTTAAAAGGTGTAATGCAGAAATATGAAATGAACAAAAAAGTTATGCTACTAGCTTCTGTAGAAAAAGATATTAAAGAGTACCTATTAAGTACTTTTGCTGACAAAGGTAGTGCAGCTAGAGAAATGATTGATTTAGAATTTGAAATCTTAAAAAATGATAAGATAGCACAAGAAAGAATAGCAAATAAGAAAGACAATATTTGGAATGAGTTTGTTATGTTTGTTCGAGAAATGATTAAGACTGATCAAGAATACTCATCAGATATTTCAATGATTGTTAAATCTTGGGTGGAAAAATTTATTAAAGAATATAATCAAAATGAAGCTAATCAAGCAGAAGCTTCTTAATATTATTTCTTTGCACCTTCTGGATTTGTGTCTTGAATTACGCCCTCATGGAAATCTTCGGTTGAATCTTGAAAGTAAATACCTAGACCAAGTTTAACTTTCTTCTTCTCTTTTGGTTCAAGAACTCTAATTTCAACTCTTCGATTAAGCTTGGCATTGGCCTCGATATATTTTCCGCCCTGATCGATACTTTCAATGATTTTTGAAGTATCACCTTTAGCGACAGCAATTAAATTTTGTACTGCAAATCCAAAATATTCAAATCTTTCTATAACAGCAGCAGCTCTTAGGCTTGAAAGTTTCCAGTTGGTTTGTATTTCCATATTTTCCGTGAAAATATCATCAGCGTGACCTTCAATCATAATTCTAAAGTGAGGATTATTTGATTTTAGAATATCAATCAGAGCATCAACAGTTGTTTTTGTTTCTTCATCTAGTTCATACTCACCATTTTTAAAAAGAGCCGAACCAGTAAAGGCTATATGCATTTCAGAATTTTTCATTGATTGCACAGGTTTTTTTCGAAGTGGCTCATGAAGTGCTGATTTCGTAAAAAATTTATTGGCAATGGGTGAGTTGTTTCTAAAGCTTTCAGACATCTCCTCAACTTTTATTTGAAATCCAACTTCATCAAAATTTGCAAATGCTACCATTAGGATGAAAAAACAAGCAATGAGCGTCATCATGTCGGCATAGCCAACTAACCACGCATCTCCTCCACCTGTGTCTTCATTTAAATCATTTGCCATTCTATGCGCCTTGTCCTAAAACTTCTTTCCAATTTAATCTGTCTCCAGGTTTTACAAAAGAATTCAATCTTTCAGCAACCACAATTGGGTTTGCTTTTTGTGAAATTAATTTAAGACCTGCAATACATATTTCATTTTTTAAATAAACTTCTTTCGTACTATCTGTTAAATTTTCGGATATAGGAATAAAGATCAGGTTTGCTAAAACCGCACCATATAAAGTTGTAATCAGACAAACACCCATGGCTGGTCCAATTTTTTTCATAGCATCAGCTCCACCAAGGTTAGCAAGAAGAACGATCATCCCGATTGTAGTTCCAATCATTCCAAAAGCTGGAGGGAATTTAGAAACAGTTTTCATTTTATTTGCTTCATCCATATAATTGAACATGATGTTTTCATTTCTTACGACCATAATTTCAAAACATTCTTCTTCACTTAAAATACCGTCATCTAAAAGAATTAACCCATCTTTTAAGAAAAAGTCACCAGTCTTATCAGCAAGAGATCTTAGAGATTCACCTTTTCTGTAAGCATCTGCAAGAATCATAATTTCTTTTATAATTGTAGATTGAATAAATTTTTGACCTTTAATCATTCTATAAAAAAAGATTTTTACCAAAACCATCATTCTGTTAAGCTGAAAGGAAATAGTAACTGCTGCAAAGGAGCCACCGCAAACAATAAAAGCCGATGGAAAATCGACAAACATTCTAAGATCGTCACTGGATAGAAATAGACCTGTAACCATGATTACAATCGCTAGTATAAATCCAAATATGGTCATAATATTCATGCTGATATCCCTTTTTTATTTATATTCAAGTTATCGACTTCAGCGCAATTTTGATTAAAATTTTAAGTACTTACATTGGTTAGGGGAAAATCTTTCACAATAAACTCTAAATAGCTGAATATTAAGGACTGTTTCATTAAAGTTATTTGCTCAACCTTTCGATAAGAAGGGTAGGAGATAATTTTATGAGCGCAAATGAAAAACCTTTAGATTTAGATGTACAGGCTACAGGCCCTAAATTATCTATTGTTCCTAATAATGATGAATTTTTAGATGAGGAAACACTAAAAAAACAACAACTAGAAAAAGATAAACAAGAAAAAATTTCAGCAATTAAAAAAGATGTAGCCGATAATTTCCAAAAATTTCATGATTTTATGACAAAATCCCCTGAGAGTTGCGTCCTAATGATAAAGCGATGGGCAAATTCAGGAAATGATATGGATCAAATTGCATTGAAAGCAATTTCTCAGCAACTTACAGATGTTGAACTTACTGCAATTTATGAAAAAATACTACCGATTGAAAGACAATCTTGGAAAAACAAATTAGATAAGTTTTTACAAGCTGACAAATTAATTGTTGCCAATAAATTTATAACAGAAGAAATTATTCGAGAGATGATTGCTCCAAATCTTATTACAGATGTGGAACTCATAGATCTCTTATTAGCATTTGATGTTCACCTCGTTATGAAGTTCTCAGAACAACAGCCGACTGAAATTGGAACATTAATGAATTTACTGAATCCTAAATATACAGCTAAAGTAATTGAGTCTTTAGATGATGAAAAATCTCATGAAATTATTGAACAGAGTATGGAATTTGACTTTGAGAAATTTGAAAAAAAGATAGATCCATTTAAAACTAAGCTGAAAAAATTTTTAGAGAGTTTTGGAAAGAAACCCTTCAATGATAAATTGTTACAAATGCTTCCAACATTTAATCCTTTAAAAGAAAAGATGATTTATAAATGCTTAGTTAATCAGGGTATGATTGATGAAGCAGCAAGAACAGCAAGAAATAATTTTCCTTCTGATCTCATTACATATTTACCAAAAGAATTACTAAAAAAAATGATGCAAAATTATGAAATGAGTAAAAAGGTTCTTTTGCTTAGTTCAGTTGAAAAAGAAGTGGGAGATATATTACTCAATTCTTTTGCCGAAAAAGGATCAGCATCTCGTGAAATGATTGATTTAGAATTTGATATAGTTAAGAAGAATCCACTTGCTCAATCTAAAATTGAGAATCAAAAAGATGAATTGTGGAAGGATTTTGTCTACTATGTTAGAAACTGTATCTCGCAAGATACTGCTTTTACTTCAGTTTATGATCAAATAATATCCGACTGGCTTGCTACGTTTATTGAAACAGAAGATGAACAAGCTTCATAGGAAGTATCTTCTCGTTTTATCAATTCCATACATTTAAATGATAGAATATAGCCTAGGAGAGGATCTCCTGAGGCGATAAATATGGACTCTAAGTCAGTTGAAATTCATAGAAAAATTAATGAAAAAGTAGCTGATGGGTTAGCAACTAATCTTGTAGAAAAATTATTAAATACTATTTTTAATAATTCCTCTAATATTCCAGTATATAGTTTTCATTGGAATGATATCTCTCAAAATTTGGTAAAAAAAATTACTTACACCTCTAATTTACTAGATGAATTAAAGGGAGTAGCAAACTTAGAATATCTAAAAATAATTACAGCTAGAGTTAAGGTTGATTATTTTAGTGATAAGTTGGCCATTTGTTTACAAACAAAAGGTTTGATTAGTGACGAGTATAGAAAATCCATGGAGCACATTTTTTTAAATGCAAATTTAAGAATTGAATTTCCTGAATCTAATAGTTGTATAATAACTTTGAGGTAGTAATGAAGTTAATTTGGTTATTTTTTCTAAGTACTAGTGCATTTGCAGCTGAAAGCTCTATGGGCATGGGGCGAAATGTAATGCTAAGTCTTTTTTCAATCCTAATGGTTTGTTATATTGCAATTAGATTTCGCTCTAAGAGAAATACAGTTTTAAAACCAATGGATTTAAAAACTCTGATTGAGCCACATTATTCCAACTTAGATGTAATTAAAAGTTTTTTTGGTGACTCTGGCTTTCCTTCTATTTTGGTAAACTCTAAAGGTAGTTCAGTTTGGATGAATTCAGAATATAAAAAATTCAACAATAATCAAAATGTTTTTGAAGTCATTATGAAGACGGCCATCGCAATAGAAAGAAATGGATCAAAAGTTTGTTTTCTTAATCAAAAACCATTCGTAATTAATAAATTTTCATTTATTGAAGAAATGTCAAAAGAGAAGATGACCTCTATTAGTCTTTTACCAACAGCTTCTGATTTTGATTTTTCTAGTTCCATCATTCCAAATATTTCAGACACTATTCATATGAATAGTGAAGGTGATGAGTTAAACAATTTATTAGTAGAAACGCTAAAAAATGTAAATTATCTTTTTCAAGTCTCAGGTATAATAATTAATTTTGATTCATCGAAAAAAGAAATTACGACAAATATTGATCCAGAAAAGTTTGTGAAACAATTTTCTAGTTTTTTTCAATCACTTGTTAATTTGTTAGTAGAGCAGAACTTAAATAAAATTAAAATCTCTGTTGATGAAATTAGCTCTAGATGTTTGATTGATATTCAAATACCTAAATTGAAGGTAAGTAATTTTCAAAACTCCAATTCATCTAACGCCGGTCATTTAGTGAGAATCATGAGTGATTTTGAGGCAATGCTGAGTGCTTATTATTTTAAGGCCAACTTTAGGGTTCATGGAGAAGACCTTGCTTTGCAACTAAGTTTCAATAGCTTAGCTAGGCATCAAGTAAGATCAAGTGAATTCAAATAGTTATAGACTAAACTAGCCTCAAAAATCAGGCTAATTTCCCTAATTTTAACAATTCTAATATTCCAAATACGTAATCCATTATGGACTTATGCTATTGAATTTATTGGTTTTTTTACCAATTGGACTAAGAGCTCTAGGTGCTTGATGTAGAGGGTTTTATAATTAGTAAAGAATATTAGTTATTTAACCGACAAGTACAGTAGGGAATTAATAAAACAATGAAAAAGTTTTCACTTTTCTACATTCTTATAATGCTCTCACTTACTTCGTGTGTAGGTACTGTAGAAGACGGTAGTAAGACAGACAGCTTTGCCACAAAAACAAATATTGCTTCAGTTTCTTTTGCGGGTATTTATTCTGCTGAGGGAATTTCAGATGATAAAGCAGCAATTTATTTTTATCCAGCAATAGGTGGGACAGATCTTTATGCTTATCAAGTCTATGTTGGTGGTGAAGAAGATGCAGTTATTGTACCTTCAGAAGTTTTAACTCCAGACTTCAGAGGACTTCAATTATATATTGTTACAGGTCTTCTTCCAGGTAAATCATATAATTTTAGAGTAAATGTTATGGATCAAAATACTGGAGACGTAACGGAAACCGATGCAATGAAAACTGCTACAACATTTGCTAATGGTGTGGCCGACTTCATGGGAGTAGGATTAGTAAGCAATTTACAAGGTGTCGCTGGGCTTGATGGTATTAAAGTTAGGTGGTCTCATGCTACTAAGGATTTTGGTTCACTCTTAGGTGCAACTGATAAAGATCCAAAGAGATATGAATTAATAGCAATTGATGCAGACAAGTTAAACCCATTTGATTTTGATGATTGGACACTTACTCAAGATGATGGAAGGTTTATTAAAACAGTTCCATACAATGCAGCTGTAAATGAAGTTGAATTTAAAGGTCTACCTTCTGGAACAAGATATTATGTTCAGGTTCGTGCTATTCATGAGGCCTCAGTTGATGACTTTAATAATTTAAATCTAAGAGGGGAATTAAACCCAAAATATTTTGAAATTTCAACATATGATAGTGACCTAGCAAGTATAGATTTTGATCCAGATTCATTTTTAGTTATAAATACTGAAGGTGAAGATTCTACAAACTCAATGGAACTTCAGTGGGGAGATGTAAGTGGTGTTTTTGATCATTTTAGAATTTACTACTCTGAAAACTCAACTCCCTTAAACCCAGGAACAATAACAGATGAATGTAAATCAGATGGAGTACCTATTGGTGGTGTCTTTTGTAAAAAAGAAGCATATTTTCAAAACGGCTCTTATGTTGGAGGCTTAATAGCTTCTTCACTCTATAATTTCATGATTGTTGTATGTCAGAACGCTGAGTGTACGAGTAAAATTCTCTCAACTGTAAAGCAAGGTTCTACTCTTCCTGTACTAGCAGATTTTAATGGGATTTTGGGTATTGGTGTTGCTGAGTCATTAATTGATCTGGGTACATATTACTTAGAAGTAGAACCAGCTTCCTTTGAAGACGGATACTTTGACGGATATATAATTGGATATAAAGATAGTTTATTAAATCCAATATATGACAAGATATCTGAAACAACTTATTCAGGTGATCTTAATGTTCAACCCTATAATTATAAACAGGATAATGAAATAGCTGTAACAGGTATTGCATATAATTCTTCAAATACATATTGCTTTACAGTTTATCCTTTTATTTATGACAACTTAGGTGGAAAGATCGAATATCCTAATGATAAATGGCAATGCCGAATTCCTTCATATGAACCACCTACTATAGATGAGTTTTCGGGCTTTAGAGATGGTAGAGCAAACAGTAATTATCTATTGTTAACATGGGATGTTCCACTTGGTGGTATATTTCTAGATTATGAAATTTATGTAAGAAAAACTCCCGGAAATTTCTTTTTTGGAGAAGCAATTTTTGAAGTTGAGAGTGGTAATTTCACTAATTATTCAAAATATTCAGTTTCAAGTACTCAGCAATCTGTAACACTCTATCTACCTAATGGAACTTATAAATTAGGTATATTAACAAATTACTTTACTTCAACAGGCTCCATAAAAAGTGAGTACAATACTCAATTATTATCGTGTAATGTAATGTTTGATAGTCTGATTTTTTGCAATCCATCAGCCCCTTAATCTCGATTTAAATTCATCTGTATGACTTTGGGCAAATACTGCCTCACGACTCATTATATTGCTCTATATTGGTAAAATGAAAGTGACGTGAGGTGTGCCAATGGCCGGAAAAGATTATATGAAAATTGATTTAAAAAACAAGTATTCGAGAAGACCGAAAAGTCGATCTTATACCACAAGACAAAAAATCGATGAGCTAAGCACCGGATATAGAAATAATTCCGAAAACAACAATATAGATATTGATGCTTTAATGGAAGCTCCAATGACGTATAGAGAATTAGAAGACTACAGCATAGAGCAAGAATCAAATGAAATAAAAATTGCTGTTAATGAACTAAGAAAGAATATTGAAAATGTGAATGATCTCACAACTGAATTTCAAAAATTAAGAAGTGATAGCAATGAAACTGAAATTACTTTCAACAGAATTTTAACAAATATTGAAAAATATCATCTACAAGCGAGTAAACTTGAAGTCGCAATTGAAAACTTACACATAGAAATTGAAAATAAAGGGAATTTAATTAAATCCCTAGTAGATGATGAAAATAATTTAGAGCGAATTATTGCAGAATATAAGCTAACTAAAGAAGAATGCATAAATGAACTTCATCAAAGAGAAATTGAAACAAGAGAAGCATTTGGTGATTTAAAAGACTCACAAATAGCAGTTCAAATTTTAAAAGATGAAATTGAAAAATACACAAGTATCCTTAAGAAGGAAGAGTTTAGATATAGCCAGGTCCATTCACATTTACATGAACACCTTGAAGCAAAAGATAAAGCAGAAGCGAAAATCAACACTCTTCGATCTCAGATTCAGGAAAAGCAGACTTTAACAAAAAAAGACAATGATGAAGTAATTAAATTACATCAAAATGCCAATGAACTAAAAAAAGAATTTTCTCATTTAAAAGAGAGAGCAGAATTTACAACAAGAGATTTAGAAAAAACTCAAAAAGAAAAAGCAAATATCTTAAGAGTAGTCTTTTCTCAAGAGGGCGAGATTTCTCAGCTAAATAATGATGTACGCAAATTAGAAACTAGAAAAGATAAAATCACTTCAGATATCTTAGAAGCAAAACAAACAATTATCCAAAAAAATATGGAAATTGAAAATATTAAAAGAAAAATCGAAACCTATAAAAATGAAATAATTGTTTCTAGTAAAAATAATTCTAAAGCGACACACGCATTGGAAGGAATTAATGCTGTTGTTAGAGAATATCAACAAAAGCAAAAAGAACTTGAAGCAAAACTACAATCTATAACTGAACAGAATCAAAAAAGAAAACATATGGTAGCTTCTTTAATTGAAGTTAAAGATAATACAATTATGGCGATACAGAAAATAAGTCGTCAAATTGATGTAACCTCTAATGAAAATAGAACATTTGCTGTTAAGTCTGGGGAAATAGACGCTCAAATAATCGACTTGAAAAAAAATCTTGAAAATAAAAGATCACAATTAATGGTAGCCAAAAGAAATAATGATTATCTAACGAATAAATTGTCTGTTACTCAAACAGATATGAAGAATGTTCAAGCAACATTAGATAAATATGATGAAGCCTACGCTGCACAAACTGGGGCGGCAAAATTAAAGCAAAATAAGATTAACGATTATAATGAAAAGATTTCAACTATCTCTAAGGAAATTAACGAACTTAAAAGAAAACATGATAATTTTGACATTCAGGATTTAGATAAAAAACTTGTTGAGTCTGTTTTAAAGTTTGAAAATGTAAAGCTAGAGTTAGAGCAAAAAAGATCTCAAGTTTTACAAAACTTCGATAAAGTTAAATTAAAAAGAGAAAGAATAAGCTCAATTGAGACTGAAATCACAAAAGCTAAAATGGAATTAGCAGATATTGATAAGAAAAATACACAATTATCTCGTGTCGGACTTAAAGATACTCAGAAATTAGCGGATAAAGAGTCAGAGTTAGCAAATACTCAAAAAGATCTAATGTACTCAGCGGCATTTGTAGAAATTGGTAATCATGGATCTCATACAAATGAAGTTGATAGAACACTTACAAATATTCTTTCACAGGGAGCTGAAACTCAAAGAAGTATTAGTTATCTAAGAAATAATATTAAAGACTACAACTTACTTTCTGAATTTTTTGTAAACATTTATAAATCAATTGATGCAAAAGAAAGCTTCGATTGTAATTTTAAAGTAAATACGACCGGTTCAACGGTAAATTTCATTGTTGATAATCTTACGACTTTTTTTGATTTAGACAAAACTACTGATGCCATCAAAACACATTTTAAAAAGCAATGGGGTTCTGAAGCAGGAATAGTTGTTAGATCAGAGGAAATTAGTGATGGACTTGTAAGCTTACATGTTGGTATAGATATGAAGCAAACAGGTTTGATTACTAATAATGAAAGAACAGTCTAACTCTAAAATCGAATATCTTTATTTACATGTGCCATTTTGTAAGCACCTTTGTAATTACTGTGATTTCTATAAGCATTCTTTCGACCTAAATCAAGTTGAGCAATTTGAGAAATACCTAGATCAAACATTTGATAGTCATAGCTCGTTATTAGATAAATACGGAAAAAAATTATCAAACCTCAAATCAATGTATTTAGGGGGAGGAACACCTTCTTTATGGGATGGAGCTAGTTTTTTAAAATCCAAGTTAGAACATTTTTTAACTATAGACACTGAATTTACTTTAGAGTTGGACCCAGGTTCTTGGGCCGAAAAATCTTTTTATAACTGGAAAGAACTTGGAGTGAATAGAATTTCAATCGGCACGCAATCCATGGATCAAAAATTCATAGAGATTATGGATCGCTCTCATAATATTAATGAAACTGTAAAAACATTAAATTTTATTAGAAAGAATATTTCAAATTATTCTGTCGATTTTATGTTAGGCCTTCCATACTCTCATACTAAAAAACGAAATATCATCGATGAATTAAAAATGTTATTGGATTTTGAGCCTACACATTTAAGTCTTTATATTTTGAAAACTCGAAAAAACTATACTCATCTAGAGAATTTACCTCCTGATGAGTATGTTGAAGAGGAATATTTTAAGGTTTGTGATTACTTAGAAAGTGTTGGTTATTGCCAATATGAAATTTCCAATTTTTCAAAAGAAAAATATCAATCAATTCATAATAAATCTTACTGGAATTATAATTCTGTCGCAGCTTTGGGGCCCAGTGCGACGGGATTACTCAACATTGATGATAAGGCAGTTAGATATAAATGGAAGCCGCTTACGTACGAGTTTATTGAAGAGAAGCTAACACCGAATGATATTCTGCTGGAAAAGGTCTTCTTGAATCTTAGGTGTAATATAGGATTAGACCCAAATCTTATTCCTGCTCATAAAAAAGAATTAACCGACCTTTTAAACGGCTGGAAATCTAGATCTCTTGGAGACTGGAGAGATTCTCATTTTTGTCTTAACTCGAGGGGTTATATAATTCAAGACAGTTTATTGGACGAATTGTTCAATAAAATACCATTTTAACTCAATGAGTAAACCTTTGACAGCCTAAGCTACTGAAAATACGTACAAGTAATCCAAATTAATTAATCCTCAAATATTGACACTGTCAAATTTAGACACATATTAGTAGAGACAGATTTATAAACATTAATTGAGGAAAAAATGAAAGAGGAAACAAATATTGAGAGAGATGAGGACGTTAGCGAAGTTGAGCTAGAGGCTTCTGAAACTGAGCAAGAAGATGATAATAACTCTGAAGTTGAGCCAAAGGTTGAAGAAATAGATTATAAAGCAAAGTTTTATTACTTAGCTGCAGATATGGAGAATCTTAAAAGACGATTCCAAAAAGAAAAATCTGATCTTTTAAATTTTGGTAGTGAAAAAATTCTTACTGACTTAGTAGATGTTGTAGATAACTTTGATAGAACAGTTGATGCTTTAAGTTCAGACGAAGATGAAAAAGTTAAGAACATAGTGATTGGTATAGAAATGGTAAGAAAGCAGTTTGTTGATGTTTTAGAAAAATCAGGCTTATCTCTTATTACTTCACTTGGTAAAGAATTTGATCCTAATTTTCATGAAGCTGTTGGAAAAGAAGCTGATGAAACTAAAGAAGATATGGAAATAATTAAAGAATACCAAAAAGGTTATATGCTCAATGGAAGACTTCTAAGAGCAAGTAAAGTAGTTGTCGTACAAAACTAAAAATAAAAATAATAAGGAGAATACAATGGGAAAAATTATCGGAATTGACTTAGGAACAACAAATTCATGTGTAGCTGTACTAGAAGACGGAACATATAAAATTATTCCAAATGCAGAAGGACATAATACAACACCTTCAGTTGTAGCTTTTGCTAAAAATGGAGAAAAACTTGTAGGACAAGTAGCTAAAAGACAGGCAGTTACAAATCCAGAAAAAACAGTTTTTGGGATTAAAAGATTAATTGGTTCAAAAGCGAATGCTAAAGGTGTTGAAAAATTTAAGCAACTTGCTCCTTTTGAAGTAGTTGCAAATAAAAATGGAGATGCTTGGATTAAAGTTGATGGCAAAGATATGTCACCTCAAGAAATTTCAGCTTCTGTTTTAGAAAAAATGAAAAAATCGGCTGAAGATTACTTAGGTCAGCCTGTAACTGAAGCAGTAATCACAGTACCAGCTTATTTTAACGATGCTCAAAGACAAGCAACAAAAGCTGCAGGTA
>CAYGTU010000012.1:0-28975 GCA_964352945.1 uncultured Bacteriovoracaceae bacterium | reverse complement strand
GAATTACCTCTTCGAACTTGTAAAACTGAGGAGAAAATTATTCGATCTGTTGCCGGAGGAATACTTGTTCAAGATGAAGATGAAGGAGCTGATTGTGAATTACAAACTGTTTCTAAAATAAAGTTTCCTGCAGAGAAAATGGAATTGGCCCAATTTGGTATCATGGCCTGTAAAAATTTAAAATCAAATGCCATTGCCTTAGTTTCCAGCTCAGAAAATGGTGAGTTCTGGTTAACTGGAGCAGGTATGGGCCAGCCCAATCGACTTGATAGCTTAAAACAATTAGCAAAGCCTCGTTTTGAGGAAAAACAAAAAGAAGACTTATCTCAGGCGATATTAATTTCGGATGCCTTCTTTCCTTTTTCAGATAGTATCGATGTGGCAAATCAATGTGGAATTAAATACATTGTTCAGCCAGGTGGCAGCATTAGAGATAATGAAGTTATAGAAGCATGTAATAAATATAATATGTCGATGATCTTTACAGGTAGAAGACATTTTCGTCATTAGGAGTTTTTATGAGTTTTGATTATAAAGATGCAGGAGTTGATATTCAAAAAGGTGATCTTTTTGTTAATAAAATCACCTCAATGGTTAAGTCGACTTATGATAATCGAGTTGTAAGTGGTATCGGAGGTTTTGCAGCTTTATACAAAATGAATGAAGAGAAATATTTAGCTAGTGCCACTGATGGAGTTGGTACAAAGTTAAAGCTAGCTCAGGAACTCAATGTTCATCATACCATTGGAATTGATCTGGTTGCTATGTGTGTAAATGATCTCTTGTGCACCGGTGCTTCCCCACTTTTCTTTTTAGATTATATCGCTACTGGAAAATTGAATTTAGAAACAAGTATCGATATAGTCAAAGGTATAACTGAAGGCTGTAAGCAAAGTGAAATTGCTCTCATCGGTGGTGAAACAGCCGAAATGCCTGGGATGTATAAAAATGATGAATATGACCTTGCAGGTTTTTCTGTGGGTGAAGTTGATGCCAATAAAATAATCGATGGAAAAAAAATTAAAGGTGGTGATTCACTTATTGCAATTGCCTCTAGTGGTTTTCACAGTAATGGTTATTCTTTAATCAGAATACTCTTAGAAAATGAAACGGAAGAAGTAAAAAAACAAGCTCTTACGCCCACCAAAATTTATGTAAAAGAAATCAAATCACTTCTTAAAAATAACTTTAATATGATTAAGGGTATTTCACATATCACTGGTGGTGGGGTTCATAATATCTCTCGTTTAAATCCTGATTTGGGCTATAAAATTAATAACCTTCCTTCAATCTCAGAAATACCACCAATTATTGCTCATCTTTGCGAAAAATCAAATTTAGCTAAAGACAAACTTTATGAAACTTTTAATATGGGTATGGGTCTAGTGCTGATCACTGATGAGCCTGAAATGATTCAAAGTGAATTAGAAAAATTAAATTTATTAAGCTGGAAAATTGGCTCTGTGAAAAACGATTTTAAAGGCATTCAATTTTAAGCAAAAACATTGAGCCATGATTTTGGAAGGTCAATTAGTTTCCTTTCACTAAAATCCATAAATCCAATGGTAAAAATCGCTTCACTTGAAATAGAACCATCTTCTTTTATAATTTGTTGATCAAGTATCATAAATTTATTTTTCTTAATCTCAACTGCTTTTGTTTGAATCTTAATATGTTCTCTATTTATTAATTCTTTTTTAAATTTCAAGTTAACTTCAAGAATAATTGGTCCTTGTTTATTCTTTTTAATATCTTTCATTCCTAGATTAAATGAATCTATCAAATCCCACCGGGCTTGTTCATAAAGCTGAAGATAGACGGCATTATTAACGTGCCCAAAAGAGTCTAAATGAAATTCTAGAATTTGAATGGAATAATTGTATATTTTCATTGGGTTATTTTTTAATTTCTGGGCTGTTTTGTCTAGTACCAATTTCAACTCTATTCTGAGATTGAACCTTTGCATAGCGATTAGATATTCTTTCAAATATACTTCCCGCTTTGGCACTTACTATATCATGAGCAGCTAAGTTTCGATTAATCTCAACTCCACCTTTTGATCCTTTTCCTAAAGCATCAAATGGGTTTTTAGATTTTCTGCTATCACCGTCATAGCTTCCACTTCCACCTGAGCCATATTTAACTTTTCTACTTCCATATCTTACGCCTGTACTTAAATTTGAAAGTCCACTTGCTCCACTAGATTCAGCTGGAGCTCTCCCTAGTCCCGGTGCCGAAGCCGATGCTCCACTATTTCCGCCACCAGCTTGCCCCATTCCTGAGCCAGATTTAGTTATTCTAGCTGATTTTGCAGGTGCAATTCCAGATGGCTTTGATTTTCCGTCTCCGGCTACAATGGCCCCATTTAAATCTTCTAATCCACTTGTTGTATCTGATTCATAATTATCAGCTAAAGGAATTGCTTCACTTCCTTCTGTATCTAAATCAAAACTATTATTCTCTCCTCCTTCAAAGAAGAGACCTCCATTATTATATGGATCATGATAAGTTAAATTTCCACCATTTTGACATTCTGGTAATCGAGGATTTAATTTACATCTATGAATAATTAAATCTTGTCCTGTTTGAACTCCTAAATTGTCGTATTCAGTATTATCTAATTCACCGGCTGCATTTCTTAACTGACCTTCCATTTTTTTATACTGACGTCTTGAGATATCAGCAGCTACTGCTTGAACACCTGCTTGTGCAGCTGCTTGAACAAAGGCTGCTTTCATATCTCTATTTGGAAAAAGCATACTTGAAGGATTATTAGAGTCTTTCATTACGGCAAAATGGCAAAATGGTTCAAACTCAGCCCCTAACTTACGAGCACATTTTTTAGGAAAATTCGTTGGTGTTACATAAGTCAGTAACATAGCTGTAATTGCAGCTCCTTTTGTAGCAAAGAAACCTTCTTTAACGGCTTCATTACCTGCTTTTTTCTTCATAAAATCAGCTTGACCTTCCAGTGCATTTACTTGCAAGTTGCCTTCATTTTGTTGAACAGTTTCCATTATTTTGGTTTGCTTACTCGCATCTGTTAATAAGATACCTGTATTCATTCCTTGCTCTGCTATAAAAGCAGCATTATAGGTGTTAACTAAAGTAGCACAACTTCTATAATCAACAGCAAAATTACTTTCATCTTCCCCCTCAATTGTACAGCGATAAGCACCATCAATTGATTTCACAGTATCGCCATTGTACTGAGGTTTGAATTTATTAAAAGCAAATACAACTCTTAAAGATCTACAATGTGCTACTTTTTGAGCCGGTGGAACTACAGCATAATCTGAAGTATTAAAATCATTTACAATTTTTGATCTTCTTAGAGCTGCAAATTTTTTACAAGAAGCTGTAGTTGCAGACTGACTTGGATCCTGCCCTAAATTTTTAGAAGCGGTATCATTAGATTCTTTGTATTTTTTAAACAAATCTATATCCGCCTGACAGTTATTCCATGGATCTTCTAGTTCTCCATACTCTGCTTCAACAAAAGCATTTACATTTTTTAATTTATTAGGAATACTTTGTGGGTTATGAGGTCCATCTCTAAGGATTGAAGCACTATCTTTAGTTAAAAAATTTGTTCCTTCCCAAAATTGATTACAAAAATCAAAATTATTACTATTATCTGTTTTAATTTCAATTCCACCAGAACCCTTACCTAAAAGGTTTACAGAAACTGCATTAAAATTAGAATAAACATCCCCTAAATTATTAGGTCCACCAAGACTTGCTTCTAAATTTTCTAAATCGGCTGATGCACTTGCTTCTCTTGCTTTAAAGTCTCTTCCATCTTGTCCAAGTTCTCCTAAATCATCACCATAATTATTTTGATAATCACTAGCTACATCTTCATCATTTTCAACGGGTGTACCATCATCTTTATAAGCAACACGTTGCTTACCTTTATCATCACAAATATATATTCCATTTATTTTCCTATATAACTTACCAGGACAATCAACATCGCTACTACCATTTGAATCACATTCATTAATTGAATTTCTAATCATGCATTCTATTTGATCTTTAGTTACTTTTTCTGTTTGTGCGTTACCAGTTATATTATTTGTTAATCCACTCAAATTGTAGCTATATTGAGTCATTCCAAAATCACCGCTTATTGGACTCAGATTATTAAGTTTTTTATAAATCGATTCTTTATAAGCAGAACTAAATTCACAATTCTTAGACCAGAGCTTAACCTTATTTCCGTCTGAATCTATGTAAGATGAATTTCCTTTTTCAATAAACGAAAATGTACCTGGAGTTTTTAAATCACAATTAAAATACTGAGAACATTGCGGATTGCCATCACCAAAGCAATCAACATACGCTTCTTCGGTCTCACCAAAAGCCTGGCCGAAGAAATTAAATAATAATAATGTTAATAATAGTAATTTCATTTTTCCTCAATTCTTGTTCTTGAGTAAATTATACAACTTCTCATCGGCTCAACATTGATTTAACTTAATAGTTGAGCCAAAAAATCAAGCTATTATTTTGAACTTACAAAATTCTTTAATGATTTCAGATAATTAAGAACTAAATTTTAGCTTATTGTTTTAAGGCCTTTATCCAAATTCAAGAGATTTCTGCGCCTCAAAAAAATGGCAGCTCTGTCTATCAAATAACACCTTAATATCTAGTGATTTCAGTTACTTACAATGTTTTTACTCCTATTTCCTTAATCCTGAACATATAAGTCTTATAATTTAAGTAATTAAGTATTTATGACGATAAATAGAGCGGAAAGATAATGATGAATTTGATATTAAAATTTTTTAATTTTCTATTAAGGTTTTTAACTGGTTCAGTTATTAGCTTTACGCTTTTATTAGCACCAACAGGTAAGGCCTATGCCAAGATTATGCATGAGCAAAAAGCTGAAGCTATATCATATGAAGAATTTAGGAAACAAAGACCTGAAATTGAAGCAATCATTACCCTTCAAGACAAAATAAATCCTTATTTTTACAAGCACGTGATTGAAGAAGAGGAAGAAGAAACAGATTACACGCAAATCGATTCATCTTCCGGAGCTAATGCTGCTGCCAAAAAAGAAAAGGAAAAGTTATCAGTAGTAAGTGATTTAGAAGGAATGGGTCAACAGGCTAAAGCTAAAGTCGATTTCTTTTTAAAGTACATTTATATCATTTTAGCAGTTGTTATAGGATTAGTTGGACTTGCTACCTTTGGGGCATGTGATGCTAGACAAGGTATTGGATCCCCTGCTTATTATATTTTTGCCGTTGCCGGAACTGCATATCTCGCAGCTGAAGTTGCTAGCTTTATTATGTACATGATTTTTATGGTCGATATGATTGCTAAAGCACTTAAAAAAGATTACGCCGCAAAAAATCAAAAAGATGCCCTTGAAAAACAACGAAAAATTGTTGAAAAGAAACTTAATTTAGTAAATACAAAAATTACAATGCTTAAAATTGTTAATATTGCTTTTATTGTAGGAACTGTGGTGGCTGCAATTGAATTAGTAATTTTTATTTTAGGTATTGCAAATATTCCTTATGTATCACAAGCAATGCAGCAGATCTCACCTATTTTTACAATGGATTGCCAAGAAGCAAAAGATAATGGTGAGGACCTAAAAAAGGAAGCTTTAGAAGATGCTAAAAAGAATGCTCAAGAGAAGGCAAAAGCTAAAGCTTGTAGTATGGCCACGAATCAGGTTAATCAAGGTATAAATGCTGCAGGTAAAGCAATAACAGGTAAAGAAGATTTCAGCATGCAAAGTATGAGTCTATCTGGAATGGCTTCTGACCTAGGTACAAAAGCTGCAGACAGAACAGTAAAAAGTGATGATAAAATTCAGGAAGAAAAGAGTGAGAAAAAAGATAAGGAAGCTGAAGCAAGAGCTGCAGCTCTTGAAAAAGAATTTGAAGAAAAAGAGAAATCACTTGAAGCGCTAGCTGAGCAAAAAGAAGAAGAAAGATCGGCAAAAGCTGAAGCGAGAGAAGAAGCAAGAGCTATTGCCGAAGAGAAAGCTGAAGAAGCTGCTGCTGCTGCCGAAGAAGCCTCTGAGGAAGCTGATGAACCTGAAGATATCGAAGAGCCTGAAGAAGAGGAAGAAGAAGTTGTTAAGAAAACTTATTCACGAATTTTCACAGATGAAGATCATAAGGCCTTATTTGAATCTCCAGGTGAAAGACTAGCAAGAGAAATTGTTTTTTTAGAAAAATTAAATAAAAGAAATAGATTTAATAATAGTGAAGAAATCAAATATTTATCATACACCCTTCGTGAATCAGATAGAAATGTAGATAGTTATTTTATTTGGGAAGAATTTCACCGAAATAAAAGAGGTGAAATTCGATCTGTAAGAATTGATGCCTACAATGCTGTTGTTGAGACAAAACAATTTGAAGATGCCTTTAAAAATTGGGGTTCAAAAAATGCCTTAGGTGAAGTTTTATCAATGACTTTAGTAGGACTTCAAAAATCATTAAAAATTGCATTTGATAACACTATTAGCATTCCACAAGCAGAGGCGATTGATTTAAAGAGCATCGCTGGTGGAGCTAAAGATGGAGATGGAGATAAAGATTCTGGCGGAAGTGGTTGTAATAACCCAATAAAAGAAGCCCAAGAATTTATTAAAGAAGCAAAAGGAAAAAGTGGAGATAAGGGTGGAATGAAAATTGCTCGTATCGCACTCAACACCCTATTTACTTTTGTTGGTGCCTTCGTTGCTGGCGGTGTTACAAATATGTTAAGCCAGGCAACTGGAAATATGAAACGAAATGTAAGTGGTGAAGCCGCTGAACTAAAAAGAGAAGATGATCAGGCTAAGCAGGATGAAGAACTTGAACGTAAGAGAATGGATACTGAATTTAAGGCAAATGAAAAAGCCTTTGAAGAAGAGCAAGCTACTCTTGATAGAGAAGCAGAACTTGAAGAAGTTCAAGAAGCTCAAACAGCTGAAGAAGAAAAGATAACTGAGCTTGAAGAAGAAATTGAAGAAGCTCAAGCTGAAGATGAGGAAGAAGAGGAAGAAATCCTCTATATTCTAAAAGATAATAATCAAAATAAAAAATACTCTGTCATTGAAGAAGAGGAAGAAGAAGATGAAGAAGAGGATCAAGATGTAGAGGAAGAAGAAGTCGAAGAACCTGAAGAGGAAGAAGAAACAAGTGGTCTTTCTCCTGAAGAAAAAGCACAAAAACAAGCTGAGATAGATGAGAAAAGAAGACAAATAGAGCAGTTAAGAGCAAGTAAAGAAGCAAAAGAAAAGAAAATAGATGCAATTGAAAGAGCTAATGTAAATAGTGAAGATAAAGTTTCACAGGCCCAGCTCGAGGTTGAAAAGCTAGATCAAGAAGAAGCTGCGATTGAACAACAAAGAGCTCTTGATGAGCAGAACCTAGAACAAAAGAAAAATTCTCTTGGTGGTAGAGCTGAAGAAAAAGTCCGTGAGGCAGGAGTAGAAAAAATTGAAGAAGGCGAAGAACTGGTGTCAGGATTTGCTGAAGATAAAGTTTCTGAAGGTGGAGAACTACTTACTGATAAATTGCTTGGCCCTAAAAAAGAGGGAAAAGGTGCTGATGCAGTTGGTGGTGATATAAAGGCTGCTGATGTAGAAAATCAGAATACTGAAAATAACGGTATGATGAAAAAACTTAAAAATAAAGTCAAAAAAATATGGGGATTACTCCAATATGTCGTTGCTCAGGTAATGCATAATGATTCTCAATCAGGAACAGACGCTAGTAATATAAAAGGTTTTTTAGGTAGAATTTTAGCGAATTCTGTTGGATTAATCATTGTATCTCTGGCCTTAAATTCACTTAAAAAAGATAAAACTAAACTTGAAGCTCAGTTAGCTGAACTTAATAGAAGAATAGCTGATCTTGAATCCCTTGAAGAGCTAAGTAAAAAAGCAAATGATCAAATTGATCTTGAAGCGAAACCAGAAAATGAAAATGAAGAACAAGAAAGATTTGCTGCAGCAGAAGCTGCTACCAATGGTAGAGGTACTGCAGGAATGGATGTTTCAGGTGCCTCTGGTGCTGGAAAATTTAAATACAAAGCACAGACTGGCAAAGGTGGAATTGATCCAAAAAATAAAATGTGTTTTTCTGGTGCCGGCGATAAAATGGAAATGAATATGGGTTGTGGCTGTAAAACAAGTGGTGGATGTTTTAGTACGACCAGTTATAACTTTCCAAAAGGTGAATTCCCAGACATAGCGACTTCTTCATATGAAACAACAATGGAGTCAGCTAATTATCAATTTGAGGGCGATTACGAAAATGCTCAGCTCACGGGATATAAAAATCTTAAAAACGCTGCTGCACTTAGATTAGAAATGAGAAAGCAAACTGATAGAGTTAATGAACTTATGATTAAGCACACAGGCAAAGGCTTTGATGTTGCTAAAGAATCAGCGACTATGATGCAAAATATTTTAAATAAATCGTTTGAAATTATGGAACCTGAAGCTGCAGCCGCAGGAATAGTTCCCAATGAAGCTCCAGATTTATGGCAAGTCTTAGAAGGTAAATATAAATCTCCTTATGATGGTGCTTCAGACAAAGCATCTCCTGCAACAAAATATTCACAAAAATCATATAAAAGAACTCCAAGTTCAACTCCAAAAAAAGAAGATGCTCTTGAAAGTTTTGAACTTGAAATACCTGCTTTAACCAAGGCACAACAAGAAGAATTAAAAAAACAAGAAAATGCTTTAAGCACAATTGCTCTTAAAGATATAAAACGCCTTAAAAACTATAAAGCTTCAGAGAAAAGTAAAGATGTAGTCGGAGATTCAAATATATCATTATTCAAGGTCATCACTAACCGCTATTTCAAATCTGGATATCCGAGGGTGATGGATGTTAAGCAATAGAATTTACTCTATTACTTTTTTCTTTCTTCTAAGTTTTATCGCCAAAGCTGAGTACTATTATTACCAATCAGATAATGTTCCTTGTATTGATAAAGGTGAAACTTATCCACATAATGTTGTTTATAAAAAATCAAACTCACCCTTTGCTCCTTCGGATGATGATCAAACGATTGTAGTTCCCGTTCAATGTTGTCCAGGACTTGCAATCTCTGGTGGAAAATGTGTTGATAACTCTCCTAAGAGTATCAATTTAAAAAAATGTAATAATAGATCAGAATGCGCTATTGGCGAAGATTGCTACCCTGCTACCTATGATGCTTATTTTTATAATGAAGATGATCAGCAAGAAGTTACTCAACTGGAAATTTTTGAAAATAAAGCTGATGAATTTAAGGAGCGAACTGGAAAAGATCTTTATGCTCAACCAAATTCAGAAAACTTTAATATAGCTTATTTATTGCAAGGTAAATCTCCTACCATTTCTTATTGTAATGCTGATGAACATTGCATGAGTTATAACTGTGTAAAGAATCCCTACTTTGATAAATCAAAACTTAATTCAAAAAATACAAAACCAGCTTATGATCAACCTGGGTTAAAAGAAAAATATAGGATTTGTGTTGAATCAAAAGTTTGCAGGCCTGCTCTAGAGGATGAAGTTCCCAATTTAGGGGTAAATTGTAAGCCTGGATTAATCAAATTTTCAGATAATACTTGTAAGCCTGAAGGCACTGAAGAATTAACTCCTCCCCACCAACCTAGTCTCAATTTTAAATTTGATAAGGAAGGTTGTAATATTGAAACAAAACCTATGGACTTTCTCACTCGTTTAAAACGAGTTCGATCTTTTGAATGGTTAATTAGAGCTGCTCAACTCAAAGACTGTCATGTAGAAAAAATGACCGGTAAAAGTATGCTTGATGGTTTAAAAGAAAATTTTGTAAAACCTCTCGATGACGGTAGAAATGAAGCTTATGATGGACTTAAAAAAACATTTACTGAAATTCATCAAGATAAATTAAAGCTCCTTAAGAAAAAACTTGATCAAGATGCCCTTGTGGGCGAATCAAGTGAAGATCAAAAAGGAAGAGATGATTATGAGCTTGAATTAATGGCCGCAAATCGAATTCTTGGTCTAGAGATGATAAATCTAATGCAAAGAGAGCAAATGGCCATAAAGGAATACGAGCAGCGATTACTCCAGTCATTCATGTTAGCTCAAGCAGGAATAATGCAAGCAAAAGAGACTTGGAAAAATATTCAAAACTCAAAGGAAAAAGCATGTAAAAAAGATCTTGCAAGTGCATTTAAAAGATTATTCAAAGGTAAAATGAAATTTAAAAATAATTGGGCCAATCGTTATAATGTTTGGGGGCCTAGAGAATCAAATTCAAAATCATATGATGATGTAACTGCTGCCTATATGGCCGAAGTTGGTGTAAGTCCTGGTGACTTTAGTCGTCAAAAGAAATTTCTAGGTATAAAAGGTAGAACAAAATACTGGCTTCACGATAATCTAATGCCTGGTGGAAAAGGATTTAAATCCTATGGTGGAAAAGGTGGCAGTGGTAAATACAGAAGAAGAATGCATAAGGTTGGAAAAGATAAAGCCTTGGTCGGACTTCGGGATGATACGGTAAATAATATTAAAAATATCTTTGCAAACTCCAACTATGTAGGAGATTTTGAATTAGGTTTAAATAAAGGCTGTATTGCAACAGGTGAACATGAACCTACTTTTTTTGATGAGTTAAAATTTCAATTTGATGATACTGTTGGTGGAGTCCCACGAACTCATAGTGTAGAAGAATTAGATCTTGTCTCAAATTTTTGTCAAACAAATCCAGATGATCTTACTTGTAAGTATAAAAAAATGAAAGTTACTTGTGATGAATCAAATAAGATTTGGGATGAAATGATGAGTTTAACATGGGCACAAAATATTCTTTATTCTCATAGTAAAAGTCCAAAAATGTCTGGGGGTGAAGGATCTAGTAAATATAAATTATTAGTTTCTGTCTGGAATGATTTAGATTTTTTAATTAAAACACTAACTGAACTTTCTGGCCCGGAAGCGATGATTAAAACTGCTTTAAGACAGCAATCTGTTGATTGTATGGAGGAAAAATTTGTAATGCCAGCTCTTGAATACGCAGGAGATAAATTAATAAAGGAATGGTTGTTGGAAAAAATAAATACGAGAATAAAGAGAAAGTAAAAAATTGGCAAAAATCAAAACAAAGTATTATTGATTGTAAAAACTGTAATCTCACTATTATGGGTGGAGAAGTTGAATTTGATATTGCGGCTGCAAATAATGAATCAACAAGTGATGCTAAATGGAAAACAACAATGTCTGCAAAAGACTATGCTACTTATAATACGCTTAAGGCAAATTTAGAAAATAACAGATCTGCCTATAATAAGGAGATGAGATCCCTTGAAACGAGGGCCAGAAGAAAACTTGGAGACAGTCAGTATGATGAGTTAGTTGCAAGTCGTTCAGAGGCCTATAATTCACTTCGTGAAAGACTTAATACATCCGCTTCAACCCTTAATTCAAGTAGCTCTAGTGCAGCTGATGGCTCAGTAGTTGCAGCAGATTCGGGAGCACAAGGGGCCTCAGAAAATCAAGCTATAGCCGCTGCTTTAGATGATAAAAAAACTGATGGAAAAGAAAAAGATAAAAATAAAGATGATGTATCTAAGGATTCAGATAAAAAATCTTCTGCACAAAACAGCGTAAGAAAAACTGCGACCTATAAAAATAAAACTATTGATACTGATGTTAATAAAGATTTATGGGGAAAAATGTATTCTGAAGATAAGAATGATAAGCAATCTTACTCAACTCATACAGGTCTTAAAAAAGCTGAAATTAAAGAGTCTCTAAAAAATATTGAACTACAAACAAATACGAATAGATTATCAAAAGATAGTGGTGATTCACTTTTTCAAATCATTACAAAAACCTATTTTAGAACTGGATATAAAAGAGTTTTAGTAGGACCTCTTTATAAGGATATCCAAAAGAAAAAATCTGATTATATTGATATTGGAGACCGTGCCTTACATAATGATCAAACAGGTGTGTTGAATATTGATCAAAATAAATTAGAGTAAACTAGGCTTTATCTGATTTTTTCTTTTTTACTTTTTTCTTAGCAACTTTTTTCTTCTTATTTTTATTTAAGAACATATAAGCTCCAAGACCAGCGATCCCTAAAAGAAAATAAAGTGTATTATCGTCTTCATCTTTTGATGACTTTTTATTACCTACTCTACCGTTAGCAATATCTAGCTTTTCACCATCAGCAACGAAGGTAACATCTTCAAAGTTTTTATCTTCGCGGTGACTTTTAAAATTAGTTAATTGTGCTTTTGCTTGTCTGAACACTCTTAGAGAGTTAATAACTCTATCAAAAACCTCAGCGTATGTTGAATAGAGATCTTTTGCTACAGAAAATGTAATAGCAATACCTAGGTCTTCTTTTACTGAAGCTAAATATCTTGTGTAAAAACCTGGTATTTCACTTGCTAAGTGAAGTGAGTCAATCCATTGATGTTCATTGATAACTTTTTTCTCTGTATATTTTGGATCTGAGATTTGAGTTTTTCCACCTGGAATTGTAAACGTTTTTGTTTTCTTAAGATATGATTCATATTCAGTAAGAGTATCTTGCTCTCCGCGAATTTTAGCCGCTAAAATTATGATGGCTTCTTTTTTTCTCTCTTCATTGGTTGACTGACAAACATATTCAGACCCCTCTAAACTACACTCCCAACCTAGAGGAAGTTCAAACTGGCAGTACTGACTAGTGAATAATTTCGCAGAAGCATTAAAGCTAAATAAGCTTAAAAGTATTAATGTAAAAATATACTGAGGATTTGATACCTTATGCATTGCGCAACCTTTTTTGATTCATTATACTTTAATTTTAACTAAAATTAAGTGACTTACAAGGATTATTTTCTAGTGATCGGCCCGTACTATAGTAGTCTCATCTAACTTTTCCCTTCTAAAGTACTTCTTGATGGAAACTTCCGATTGGTCTGTATAAATTTTGGTAACATACCCTGTGGCTATTAAGCGTTGCCCCCCTGATTGATTTCCATGATAGAAATCAATTCTCATCCCTTCTTCTACGGCCTTAGCTAGCCCCATATTTATCATGACGTTAGAATTATCTTTAGAGACTTCTAATACTCTACCCTCAATTGAGTAAGTTTTAAAAACATGTTCATGATGGTTTTTAGATTTGTCGCCAAATGTATATTTTAATTCGCCAAAAATTTTATTTCCTGTATCAAAGGATTTAGCGTAATAAATATTTTCAAGTCCAAGCCCCAACGTCCAATTTTCTTTAATGTAAAATTCAAGTCCGGCGTAAATTGAACCAAACTCTTGATTAACTCCATTATAAAGTGCTGTTGCTCCATTACCTAGGCTAGGTTTTTCAGCTTGAGTTTCATATTTCTCACTTTTTAAAGAAACTGTTCTTTTTGTTCCAAGAAAAAAAGTAAATGATTCTCTTTCAAAGGCCATCAATAAATCAATTAAGATATCATTACTTAAATTTGTTCCAATATTTCTAAAAAGGCCTTTAGCTCCTACCACAAATTTTTCACTAAAAAGATATGTAAGATTTCCACCAAGGTGAACATATGCATCTTCATTTCCAAGCACTATAAAATTATAAGGATCTCCATTGTCAAATAATGGATTATCATACATTCTTTTACGATATTCACCTTCAAGGGATCCAATTAAATTATCAGTTGGCTGGAACATTAAATTAAAATTTGCTCCAATATGATGGATTCCTGCAATGTTTTGTGACTTGTTTGAAGTTCCATCAAATTGAGTCGATTGATTTATTCTATAGGCTGCCTTTAACTGTACTTGAAGATTATTAGTTATGGACATAGCTCCTGAAATCAAAGATTCCATTCGAGTATATTTTTCTCCACTAACATAAGGAACTTTTTCACCATCTTCATCGAATATGCCAGAGGAAGAGTATATAGAATTGAACGACGAGAATTCAAAACCACCTTTCTCTAAATTTTCCCCATGGGATCTAAATTTATTTTTAGAAAATGCATTTGTTGAAATGAAAAGTACTAATATGAATAAAAATCTCATATAGAGATTATACCGAGCTATATTCCGATTGCAAGAAGATGTCCGAGTTGTCTGCAAATGCTAATATGTCACAAACATAACCCCAACCTTTTGAGTTTTTTTCAAATAGGCTTATTGCTTTAATTGAAAGATTGAAGGGTAATTTAAATTCTGCCTTCGCTTGTTCAAGGGCATTATTAAGCGATACATGATCTTTAAAACGACCAATCGTTAAAAAGGAATTGGGCATTTTAAAACTCTTAGATCTGTCCATGCTTTCCTTAACTTCACTATATAAATGATCCTGAGCATGCTTTAAATTTGTACTCAATTGAGGTCTTAAATATAAAAGAACATTATCTTTACTCATATAGAGGTCAATGGCATTAAATTTAAGAGAACTTAATTCTTCTCCAAAAAAATGTCCGTCACATATATCTTTTAGATCTTCGGCTAGAGAATAAAAATTATTTTGAGTTGACTGAAAGGGAGGTAGCAAGGGAATGATAGCTTCTTTTAGGTTTTCAAATTTATAATCAAAACGACTACGATAATTTGAGACCTTTTTAACCTGACTACTTTTTTCAAAGAAAGTCAGAGCAAGCAGATAAGTCTTTTCCATAAGAACCTCACTTATATTAATTGTCACGTGAAGTTCCGTGTCTTGCAAGCTAAATATGGCGCAATGTGCTCTTAAATCTTGTTATATTGAGCTTTTGAACCTAATTCCTCTTCAATACGAAGTAATTGATTATATTTCTCTAATCTATCTGACCTCGAAGCTGAACCAGTTTTAATATGTCCGGCTCCTGTTGCGACTGCTAGATCAGCAATAAAATCATCTGAAGTCTCTCCTGAGCGGTGAGATATAATGGCTTTGATGTTATTTTTAAAAGCCAGATCTAGAGTTTCAAAAGTTTCAGTTAAAGATCCTATCTGATTTACTTTTACTAATATAGAATTTGCTTCTTTGTTTTCAATTCCACGTTTTAAGATTTTTTTATTTGTTACAAATAAATCATCTCCAACTAAAAGAATTTTATCTCCTAATTTTTTAGTTAATGCAATCCACCCTTCATAGTCGCTTTCATCTAATCCATCTTCAATTGAATAAATGGGAAAGGATTTAACTAAGCCTTCATAATAAGTAATCATAGCTTCGGAAGTAAATTCTTCTCCGCCCATAGTATAAACATTTTTATCTTTATTATAAAACTCACTTGCAGCACAATCGAGAGAAACAGAAATTTCTTCACCAAATTTATATCCTGCTTTCTCTACTGCTTCTTTTATACAAAGTAATGCTTCACCATGATCTTTTAAATTAGGCGCAAACCCACCTTCATCTCCAACATTGGTTGAATGGTTTTTATCTGATAATACTTTTTTTAGATGATGAAAAATTTCAACACCAGCTCTAAGATTTTCAGAAAAAGATTTATTCATATGTGGAACAATCATAAATTCTTGGATATCTAAATTATTAGAAGCGTGTTGACCACCATTTATAATATTCATAAGAGGTGCTGGATGAATTAAGCCACCTAGATAATTAGGTACTTTTAAATCCTCAGATAAATATTTAAATAAAGATTTACCAAGTACATTTGCTCCACAACGGCAAACTGCCATGGATACACCTAAAATAGCATTCGCTCCAAGTTTTTCTTTATTCTCAGTTCCATCCATTTCAATCATTTTATAATCGATTTCTTTTTGACTTGTTACTTCCATGCCTATTATTTGCTTCGCAATTATTTCATTGATATTTTTTACGGCCTTTAAAACTCCCTTACCTAAATAACGAGCCTTATCTCCGTCTCTTAACTCAAGTGCCTCGCGCGAACCTGTAGAAGCCCCAGAAGGAACTGCTGCTCTACCAAATCCACCTTCGGCCCAAACATCAACTTCAACTGTTGGGTTCCCTCTTGAATCTAGTATTTCTCGTGCAAATATTTTTGTTATTTTAGACACCTGTGCCTCCTGAGTTTAATTTGAATAAGTCTATGATAGTTTTAAAGATTAATCTAGACGCATAGAAAAGCTCTATGCTGCCTTTTTTGCCCCTGGCTTTAAAATAGGTATTGCCCAATCAGGAGACTTAAACTTTGCCTTTGGAAAAGGTAATTTATTGGCCGTAAATTCATGATAAAAAGTTGGTAAATAATTACAAGCTACCATTTCACCAATATATCGTCCTGTATCTGGATCTTTACCTGTTTGAATCCATCGAAAAATATCTTTTACAATATATCTTCCATTAGCATCAATTCCTAGAACTTCAGAGATATGAGACGTTCTTCTTCCCCCATCATGATATCTATTACATTGAACAATTAACTGTAATGATGAAGCCACCATTTTTCTAATCGCATCAGGTGGAATTTTTGTTTCTCCCATCAGACATAATGTCTCAAGCCTCGTGCATGCATCAAGTGGAGTATTGGCGTGAACTGTTCCCATTGAACCTTCGTGACCTGTACTCATAGCATTTAAGAGATCAAGCGCCTCAGGTCCCCTTACTTCACCTACGATAATTCTATCCGGGCGAAGCCTGAGTGCTGACTCTATTAAGTCTCTAATAGAGACTCCTTTTATTCCCATTTTTGGATTGTCTTTTCTTGTCATAAACTGAACAACATGTTCAGCATGAATTTGGAGTTCTTGCGAATCTTCTATGATTAAAAGTCTTTGCGTTTTAGGCATACGTGAACCTAGAATATTAAGCATAGTTGTTTTACCTGAACCAGTACCTCCACTAACTAAAGTATTTTTTCCTAGATACATAATGCAGTCTAAAAATCTAGCTGCATCAGCTGACACTGAACCAAAATTAATTAAATCTTTTAAACCTAATTTTTCTTCTGAAAATTTTCTAATTGCTACTGTCGTTCCATTCGTTGCCATTGGTGGAATAACAACACAAATTCTAGAACCATCTGGCAAGTGAGCATCTAATCTTGGATTGTCATCATCGATTACTCTTCCAACAGACTGAGCAATCGCACGCATTGCTGCTAAGAGATCATCTTCATCTCTAAACTGACAATCAGAAATAATAACTTGCCCTTTTTTTTCAACAAAAATTTCCTTCGGTCCATTAATCATGACTTCTGAAACTTCTGGATCTTCTAATAATTTAGTTATTGGACCAAGATAATTATTAATGGCTTCCTTAAAAACGCCATCGACACTCATTTAATACTCCCGAGGGATCCAAGCATCTATTTCAGAAACAGAAGCTGAGGATCTTTTTACTTTTATTATTTTTTTATTATCAATAACAACCATCTCACCTGATGATCTTACAGAAGGACAATAGAGTGAAAAATTTCCTGCTTTTTCAACAGTAAATTCTATTCCTTTTATTTCACCTTTTTTTAAACCGAGAAAAACATCATGATCTTTAATCATTAAACATGATGGTTTATCAGTAACACTTGTTGCATATAATTCAATTTCTTCACCTCTAAAAACAGATAAAGAATTAGGATAAAATCCTTCTTCACTAACAATTATTGAAATTACTCTTTTAGGAACTTTAAAATTGCGCTCTTTCTCTTTAGAGATAGCGCTAAAGCATAAAGAAAATAAAATATAAAATACTATCAATTTCATAGAGGCCCTTAAATAGCTTTCAATCTACTTATCGGGCTTTAGTAAGGTATTCTTTAGAAGGATTCTAGGTTATAGACTTCATAAGCAACTTCTTCATAGGGATGAGACCGTTTTAAAGCCTTTAAAACTTCATGTATTTTCGAAGGGTTACAGAGCATTTCTACCCTTAATTCTTCGACTTTTTCAAGTTGATGGATCTCACCAATTTTGGGGTTTGATCCCTCTAAGGGCATAAATTGGCCTATTCCTTTTACCTCAAAGCTGCACTGCTTATAGTTTCCTATAGTCCCGGCTCCAGCGTTAAACACTGCATCTTTAACTATCTCTGCTTCATCAATTGGCACATAAAACACTAGCTTATACATCTTTACCTTGCGTTAAAATTAACAATTGCTAACTAATTTAATCTATTACTTTCATTTTCTTACAATAAAAAAAGTTGCTAGACAACTAATTGAAGCAAGGGACACAATATCTGAGCAGTAAAAGAAAAGTTGACAATATCTACACGGTATTTCAATTCACGGAGGAAATATAATGACTAAACTACTAACAATTTTAATGCTTTTAACATCTGTTCAGACATTTGCTTGTTCTGAAGATGGAAAGGATGGATTCCTTCCACCAAACAGATGGTCAATTCCAGTTCACACTAATCGTCTTTATCAGAATAATATGACTGAAGACCAATTCAACGATCTAATTGATGAAGTTGAAAGAGTTTACACTCCAATTGTTTCATCACTTGGTGGAAAACTTAATGTTGTTAGAAAATGGGAAGATGGAACTGTTAATGCTTACGCAAACAGATCTGGAAATACATACAACGTACATATGTTTGGAGGACTTGCTCGTCACAAAGCAATTACTGTAGACGGTATGAGCTTAGTTGTTTGTCACGAATTAGGTCACCATATCGGTGGAGCACCAAAATATAATGGTGGTCCATGGGGTGGAAATAACTGGGCATCTAATGAAGGTCAAGCTGATTACTTTGCAACTCTTAAATGTTTAAGAAAAGTTTGGAGAAACCAAAATACAAGAGCTATCGTAAATAAATATTACAGAAATGCTCCTAAAGCTTTAGTTGATGCATGTGCTAGTACATTTAAAGATGCTGATGAAAATGCTGTTTGTATCAGATCTGGAATGGCAGGACTTTCAACGGCTACTTTATTTCAAATGCTAAGAAATGAAACTAAGGCGCCTGATTTTACAACTCCTGATCCAGCACAAGTTTCTAAAACAGCTGATGCTCACCCAGCAACTCAGTGTAGACTTGATACATACTTCCAAGGTGCGATTTGTGAAATTCAAGATACTGTAGATGTTGATCAAAAAGACGAAGTAGCTGGTACTTGTTACAGAGCTAACGGTATGTCAAAAGGTGTTAGACCATTTTGTTGGTTCAAGCCAAGAAAACAATAATTTAAATTAAATAAATGAATTAAGCCCGCACGTTGTGTGGGCTTTTTTTATGGTGGAGGAATAAAACATCCACCCCCAATAGGGTAATTTGATCTAGGTGCTACAGGCGCAGCAGTATCACAAAGTTTAGCTGTACCAGATTCTAAGAAATTTATAACCTTACTATTTCCTGAGATTGGTCTGGTCAAAGACCCTATCCCAAAATTTCCATCATTATATGTTGGTGAACTTGCTCCAGCTCCTGCTTGTCCATATTGATTTTTCCCCCAACATTGAACTTGGTTGGAATCTCTAACAGCGCAAGAATGTGCAGTTGAACTCCAGATTCTCTTAGCGTTTGTTAAGCTTGCCACTATGTTTGAAGCTGGATTAAAAGTACTATCTGGCCCAAGTGAAGAGTTAGAATTTATACCCAAGGTACCAAAAGCTGTTCCAGCAAAAGACCTATTATCACCATTACATTTAACCGTTCCATTGGCAAAAAGAACGCATGTAAAATTTGAACCTGTTGAAACATCAATAATTGATTGGCTTGAACCAAATTGAGAAATTGCATACGGAACATCTTCCCAGAGATCTTGTAGTAATACTGGGTGTCCCACATTTACAAAACCAGAAGTCGCATTAGGACTCATGGCATCCCATCTTGATTTTAAACTTACAGCATCTACTCCCTGTACTTGATTCCATCTTGTTCCTAAATTAAAATCATAGGCTTTTCCAATTAATCCTGGATAAGTGTAACTCTTATATGTATTAGTACCACCTGAAGAATCTAAAATATTTTGAGCGCCACCCCAACAAGCCGTATCATCTGTAAATACCGCACAAATATGATTTGCACCAAATTTCATATCAATTATTTCTTTATCAAATGCGTGACTTAAACCTGTAGCTGTAAATCTAGTCATTTCACCAGGTTCATCACCAATTGCTCTAATATCTTGTCTTTGATTTGGTATTGGAAAATATCCAACTGGATTTATGTGAGTCCAATATTGACCATATCTTCCCCAACCTATTGGTCCCCAGGATTTAGTAAGATCAAAGTTATCATCGTGGGCCATGTAAACTGTTTCATCAGGGTAATAATCAAACATACCAGTATAAAATCCATCCATTTCTATAGCAAATGTATCATCGTTTGCATCAACATCTTTACCTTGAAAAGCTTTCATTAAACGATCGTTTCCAGCTTGATGATAAAAATTATTCCCCCAACAAAAATGAACACTTTTATTTCCAATTTTTGAAAGTGGCTTGGTTACAATACAAGTATTATATCCACCAGCAAAAATCTTATCTATTAAAACTGTATCGTATTGGTTTGTTTGATTTACATAAGTTGAACCAGATAGAAAATCAGTCGCCGCTGGCAAATTTTCACCCCAATGATTTGGTTCTGTACCTATTGTATCTTTATCATCTAAACCTAATTGCCCATAAGTATTTTGACCAAAGCATTTTAATTTATTTGCACTCGTTGTTTTATGTCTTAAAAATGCACATGTATGTACATATCCTGCAACAACATCTAGGACTTCCCAATTTGAACCAAAATTTACATAAGGAAGATTTGCTCCCATCTCACCAAATTGATCTCCAATTTTAGAAAGTTTTGTATAATCTGTTGAGTTAGCTTGACCGGCTTGTCCAAAAGCATTATCGCCCCAACATTTTATTTGTTTTGTTTGCTCAATAAGCGCACATGTATGTCTTGCTCCCGCCACAAGAGTTACAACATATAGAGGATCACCATTAGTGTGAGTACCTAAATTAACCCATTGTGCTTGAGAGGCATCTGGTTGAGCTGAAGTAGATCCAGTACCTAGGTTTCCATAGCCATTATATCCCCAACATTTAACTCTATCTGAAATTAAAGCACAGCTATGATTTTCACCCAGTGCTAACTGAATAATATCGTCATCTTGAATATTTAATACATGAGTATTTGCTCCTCCTCCAACGTTAGCATCCATTTTTGTTGGATCTGCTACTTGAGTTTGTCCAGAAGGAAGTATTTTTAATTTAACGGACTGAGTTTCTTCAGTCACGATATCATCAATAATTTTAAATTCAAAAGATCCAACTACCTCACCTGGAGGAAGAGTTACTGAGAAATTATAATCCAAGTCTTTATAATCTGCTAAAGGTGTCGCCATTGTATATGGTGCTTTATCATCATTTACAGTATCAATAACAAAAACAATATCAGAAGCTTGATAACTTGGACGATCTAATTCAAAATCTACATAAGCTGCTGTTTCAAAATTAACTTCAGCAAACTCGCTAACAGTTTGAGTTGATTTGTATTCTCCATTTAAACCTGAAGCACATGGTTCAATTAAACACCCTTCATAGGTCTCTGGGTTACCATCAGTTCCTAAGTTATAATTTACGAATCTCGCTCTTGGCTGAGGGTCAAGACTAATTATATTTACAATAGCAGTTTCATTACTTCCAACATCAAGTAGATATTCGTTTCCAAAGTCAAAAATAAAGGGTTGCCCCATCACAAAATTAATATTTTCAATCGTCTCATAAATTCGGTCATCGTTAATTGTTACTGTAAACAATCCATAAGTATTCGCTGCTGGGCTAGCTACGCTATGATTAATATCAAATATCCATGAGTCAGGAAAAGAAGCCGTCCATCCACTTTGTAAGGTATAATCTTTAGCAAGATCTGCGTTTCCAGTAATATCTTGAATAGGAACTCTTACAGCATATTCACTTGGTGATGATAAACTAACTTTTATAGAAATTGTTCCATCGTCTTGAACAGGATCTGGATCTGGAAATAACGGATATGTTAAATCATCTAGTGGATCCTGAGCCAAGGGAAAATTAAAATTAGGGTTTGCTGGGTTAGCCAAATGAAATTGACTTAAAGTTGCAAATCCTACAGCAGTAGATCGAACCGGAGTATTAGGTTCATTTACTAACTGACTTACAGTTGTAAAATTTAACTCAGGTGGTGTGTCCTGATCTTCAATTGTCATTGTATGTTGAAAGACTGATCCTGGAATACCATTTGCTATTGAGGAGATTGTAAAAATAACCTGCTCATCAATTTCAAAATAGCGTCCGTTTGTTCCAAAAATATCTATCGTTTTTGTAATGTCCATTTGTCCTGGGATAAGTGTGATTGTTCCACCACCATCTACAGTCCAGCCATCACCTGTGTCTAGCCTATAATCTCTATCTACTATTCCTCCAAAACCCGTACAAAGGGATTCTGAGTCAGTTGGATTACCACCTGCAAATTCACATAAGTGTTTACCTATATGAGTTACTGCACCCATTGTTACAGTAATTGGAAGATAAGAATCTGCAGATTTAACAAATTCAAGGTTATAAACAGTATTTAATCCTGGATATTCTATTGCCTTATCTTCTGCTAATCTAAATTCAACATATGGATAAGCATCATCATTATAAATTGTTAAGGCTGCAGTTGTGATTGAATTTGCAATCACAGGATCGAAACTAGCATTAACAGGATTGGTCATCTTTAAAAAGAGAAATTCATTTTTTTCGTGGTCGTCTTCATCAAAAATTGGAATATTCACAGTCGCAAAAGTTTCCCCAGCTGGTATGATATATGTATTTTGAAAGAAATTATGATCTTCATACTGAATTGCTTCAACATCCGGATCGACTAAGGGACAGATTACATTTGCTGCTTCTATTGCTGCTTGCATATCTCCGCCATCACAGCTTGCAGGATCAAATCCATCTACTAAACTCAATGTAACATAAACATCATTAATTGTTGGAGAGCTAAGAGTTAAAGTTACTTCGATAAATTCTTTACTTTCAAGAGCGCCAAATTGAACTTGAGAAAAATTTATTCTAATATCATCATCACCATCATTCGCGGCATCTGGTAAAATATTTATTGTATGCTGAGAAATTTGACCTAGATATCCATTAACATTTCCATTTATAATTGGTATATCAAGCCTAACACTTATTCCCTCTGTGTATTCAACTAAGTTATCATCTACAATTTGAAAACTTAAAGGTTGAGTTATCTCTCCTGGGGCAAAAGTAACATACCATTTAGTTGCATGATTGTAATCAGTCCAACCTGGTGGATAAGTAAAATCGGCACCTAAAGTTGCTGGATACTGGCCTGAACCAACAATTTCTTTAATTGGAACTTTCATTTCATATTCAGTTGGTTTGCTTGAAACTATATTTAAATTAACTGTACTTAGTGGATCTGCTACATCTTCAACGGCCACAGAGTTAACTGATTCAAAGCTTACTTGTGGAACACCTGAGACATCTTTAATATTAATCGTATGAATTGGGTGAACTCCAATTACTGCATTTGATACATTTCCAATTTGAATTGAAAATTGTTCATCTATTTCATAATAATCATCATAGTTAATATAAAAATTTAAATCTACTGAAGTAAAGCCAGCTGGAATTGTAACTTTCCAAGTTGATTTGTCATCAGGTACCCATCCAGGAATATCTGATGGATGATCGAAATCATTAGTTAAATTATACCAGTATTCAAGTGCGGCTTCACAATCAGCTCTAGTATCAGTGGCTGCTCCAGCAAGTGAACATGCTCCTGGATCATATTGATCAGATTTCGCTGAACCTGTTAAAGAAATAATATCAACTTGAACATCTCTAAAAGAAATCGTATCAAGAGAAATTGTTGCTGTTACTTTTTTCTTTCCAATAAGAGGCTCGTCAACAATTTGTGCATTTGTTGTAAAACTAACTTGTGGAGGTGCATCATCTTCCATAATAGTTACCATTGTTTGTTGTATTCCAAATCCAGGTAATACTCTTGAAAGATTCATACTCGGAGCAAACTCCATTAAAATATTTTCATTTAATTCATAACTTGTATCATTTAATACATTGACGTTTACAACACCCAATTGCATCCCAGCTGGAATTGTTATTTTCTTTTGAACTACAATAAAATCTTGGTTCTCTTCTGCGCGAGATAAATAAACAGTATTAGAAGCAAATGGTCCTGGAGCATTTTGATTTGGAGTTTCTGTTCCGACGTTAAAAGGAGCATCAACTGAATTTGTTGGATTAAAAAGATTCCAGTTACTAATAACATTACCTAATTGAGTAGTATTATCCGCAAATGTTAAAGGTATTCCATCAGCAATAGGACCTGCATTATCAGCAATGATTCTAACTTTATCTACACCTGTACCATAGTCAACTGCAGCAGTATTTAAAAGCTGAATCGGAATTTCTATATCATAACCTGATACTTCTGAAAGCTGTACTGTTACTGCTTTATATGACTGATTTTCACTCATAATATGTGTGAAAAATTGAAAATCAACTTCAGGTGGATCATCGTTTGGAAGAATTTTTACATTCATTCTAGAGTTATATCCAGCAGTACCATTAACAACTTTAACAATATCCATTTGTATATTTTCTTCTGGCTCATGAACTGCTTCATTATTAATTGTAAAATTTACTGAAGCACTTGTTGCTCCTGCTGGAATTTCAATTTCCCATGAACTTGGAACATTTTCATTCCATGTAGAAGGAAATGCATAATCAACATTTACAACATTGATATCCCCTCTATTGGCACTACCCTGAACTGCTCCTAATTGAACATAAGTTGGAAGCTCGGAAATAATTCCATCGAGCTTAACTTCAATTGCAACAGTAGTGTTTGGCCCTGCTCCAGGATTATAAGGAACAGGTGGTGGACCTCCACCATTAAGTTCATTTTCATAAACTAATTTTTCTACAAAAGCGAATTCTACTTTTGGAGGTAGTTCATTGTCAGTGATAAATAATTTATGCTGATTTAATATTGGAGAAATTACTCCATTATAAACATTAGTAATATTAAATTGTACATATTCTTGCGCCTCAAATACTTCAGCACCAGCATCATCAATTATTTCAACAACGATACATGCTCTTGTCGCCCCATCAGGAAAATTTACTCGGTAAGTATCTGGTGGTCCCAAAGTATCATCATAGATTACCCCTTCAGCAGCAAATGAACTTGTATCATCTAGTACCGGTTCAAGCATCGGTGAACCTGGTGCTAAAGTCCAATCAGCAAGTGCTGCAGGATCAAAGTTTGCACAGTTTTTTGAATCATCAATATCATAATCTAATAAGACAGTTGACGTTCCACTTATTGCAAATTCAACTCCTACTGACTCATAAGACTTAGCTGATAATTTCATTTCTATATAGTGATAATTATTTGTCGTTGTTGATCCATCGCCTTCATTTCTTGTGCTGCTCGCAGTGGAAAATCTAACAGTAGGTTTTGGATCTTCATCAATAATCGTAATTTCATGTAAATCATTTCCAGTTGAAGCAAGTGGAAAGCTTGTTCCTTCAATTCTAGTGTTAACCATAAAAGTTGGGAAAATATCTTCATCTCCAGGAGGAGGTATTGGTGCTGTATCTATAAAATATAATTGTAAATCTATAAATTCTGCTTCTTCATAATGAGCATCATTTAAAATTGTTAAAACAACTTTACCTGAAGTTTGACCTGCAGGAATGGTGATCATCCAAGGATTTTCAGGATCAAGAGTCCATGCTTGTGGAATTAAATAATCTCCACCTGATCCTCCGGTTGCTACTGGAAATCCAAGCATTCCAAACATATTTCCTGGGTTTGGTGTATTATCTGGAGCGTACCAAGTTCCGGCATTTCCTAAACATGTCGCTTCATCTAACTCTCCACCAAGTCCAAAATAACAAACACCTTTATATTTGTAAGTTCTAAGAGCTGTGTTAGCTAACTCAATTGGCACTTGAATATCTTTGTCTAAAACTTGAGCTTCACCAACTCCAGCTGGAACTAACTTAACTTCAACTTCAACGAACCCACTTGATTCCAATACACTTTGAGCTCCCACAGCAAATTCAACAAGCGGAGCAAGATCATCTTCAATAATTGTCATTGTGTGAACAAATGGTAATGATTTTGTAGCGTTCGATACATTCCCTAACTCAATGATAATTGTTTCATTTAATTCAAAAACCTCATCACCTAAAACTGTAATATCTATAAATTGTGTAGTTTCTCCAGGAGGAAAAATCACAACCCAAGTTGAAGGTACATTTGGATCCCATTCAACAGGTAATTTATAATCTTTATCTACAACTGCATTTCCAAGAATCGATTTAATTGGAACTACAATTTCTTGTGAACTTGGTCCTGATAATTGAACCCCAATAGACATTGTGTTCGTTTCGTTATTATTACCTTCAGAAACTAAGTTCGACCATGAAGAAGAAGGTGGTGCTGGAACAGTAGTATCACTGGCGCTTGTTAAAAAGCTCACTGAAGGAAGTGCATCATCATCAGAAATAATTATTGAGTGAGTTGTATTTGTTAATAATGTTCCATTAACTGGAGTTCCTAAAGTAATTGTTAAATTTTCATCTGGTTCATCTAAACCATCTTTTTTAAGTGGCCAAATTAAATGAGCTTGTTTTTGTCCCGCTGGAATAGTAATAAACCATGTTGCTGGTGAACTTGAATCCCAATTTGTTTGATTTTCAATTCCTTCAACTGTAGCAGTTGCTGGGTTATCAAAACTTGGAATATGACATGCATCCCCGTCATTTAATGGTGTTGAATTATAAATTCCATTCCAAACATTTTCAGCTGGATCTGGAGTACTCATTCCAGATGGATCACAGTCTTCAAGTTTTGCTGAACCACCATAGTAATTAAAAAATACAACTGTATCTCTCTCACTAACTTCACTTAATTCAATTTGTACATCAGCCCCAACTGTGGCACCAACGGTCTCAGAAATCCTTTGAGAATTGTTAGAAAATTTTACAATCGGAGGTGTATCGTTATCATATATAGTAACTGTATGCCTTATAAATGGCATCAAACCGACATCACAATTTGTACAAGAAGTTAAATCAATAATAACCGTCTCATTGTATTCATAAATATCATCATGCCCGATTTGAAAGCTTATAACTCCGCTCACAGAACCTGCTGGAATAACAATTTCGCCTGTACTATTTAAATTATGATCTTTTGCTTGAGTTGAAGTACTTAAAGGTGAAAGTGTATAACCAACCGTTGTAGGTAAATTAGAAGGTTTATTTAGAGAAACATTCAAATTTACTTGTCTTACAAAAGTATTTGTTGATTCATTACTTGGTTCATACTGAAAAGAAGTCTGAGTTGAAAATGTTGCTTCAGGCATAGACTCGTTATCAGCAATACGTAAAATAAATTGATTATCAGGAGCCACAGGCTTAATAAAATTATTATTTCCTAGAGTAATAATTATTGTCTCTTCACCTTCATAGGCATAATCATCAATTAGCGATAGCGTAAAAGTTTGAATTGGATTACTACCACCTGGTAATGTTATCTCAAGAGGAGGGTTTGTATAATCTACTCCCGCCACAGCTGAGCCACCAAAATAAAGTGGAACTTTTATTGAATTTTCTAAATTACCACTTACTTGCACAGTAAATGTATTAACAGTATTTGTTTCACTAACAATAGCAAAAGGAGGATTGGCGTCTAATGATTGAGGAATAAAAGTAATTGTAGGTTCAGATTCATCGTCTTTAATTTTGATTGTATATTGCAATCCACCACCCAAGAGTGCATTACTAGAAACAGATTGCATTGTAATAATTAAATTTTCTTCTAGTTCATTAAATCCATCATTATTAATATTTACACTTAAAGTGTAACTATTCTGATTTCCCGGAATTATAAAGCTTCCTGTCGGTGCTGAAATACCACTATAATCCGTTGCGCTTGAAGCAGATCCTGTAACTTTGTAATTTACAGTTACATCTTGATCTGTTGGAGTTGAAAGACTTACATCAATATCAACTGTTCCAACTGGATCATCTTCATCGATAGAAGTGTAATTTCCAACAAAATTTACTACTGGAAAGGCATCATTGTCATAAATTTGAATGTTTACAAGAGATTGAGTTCCTAATAATACGTCTCCAGTCGATGGCGGTTGAAGGGCTACGCTAATATTTTCTAAAGGTTCTCTAATTGCATCATCAATTATGTTAATCGTTATTTCTTTTTTATATTCATTTAAATCTGTTTGCATTGCTACTGGATCGAAAGCTAAAATGAACGGCGAATAAGTGTAGTCAGCCCCATTTACCGCTGTACCAGAAACTGTAAAAGGTAAAATAGTATAACCACTTGGTAATTTATCAATTGTTACTGTTAATTTAATTGTGCCGATTGATTCATCGTAAACTGCATTGAAAGATTGAAAATTAATATAGGGTTTAGAATTTGAATTATTAGCCTGAATTTGATCATCATCAAATTCTCTAACCTTAAGCTCTTCAGGAGCCTGACATCCTGCTAAGAGCATAATATAACTAATAAATAAAATTATTGACTTTCTCATATCCCTCAATCGCCACTCAACTTATCGAAATTCAGTCCCACTTACTTTACATTATAATGTGATACATTATTCCTTTGGACTTAGTCCTTTAATTTCAATAAGTTAGAGTTAGGCAATTTTATCGAATCGGAAAAAAGTGACTGAAATAGTGGACAAAAAAAGCCCAGAATGGAATTCTGGGCCTAAAATCATATAAATTTATTTATTAAATAATTTCTATTTTTTCTTCTTAGGTAATGCTGTTTTAGCTGGCTTTGCCTCTTCAGTTGGCTTAACTTTGAAAAGTTCAACTTCAAATACTAAAGTTGCTCCACCTGGAATTTTTGGAGGTGCACCTGCTTCTCCGTATGCTAATTCAGCTGGAATAACAAATTTAGTTTTCCCACCTTCTTTCATTAATTGTAGACCTTCAGTCCAACCTTTAATAACTCTGTTAAGTGGAAAGCTAATTGTTTTCCCTCTTTCAACAGATGAATCAAACACTGTTCCATTAGTTAAAGTACCATGGTAGTGAACTTCAAC
>CAYGTU010000011.1:0-30707 GCA_964352945.1 uncultured Bacteriovoracaceae bacterium | reverse complement strand
GATAATCTACTTCATGGATGTTATTTAAAAAATAATTTTAAAAACACAAAGGTAGAAAGTTTAAATTTAGTTGAATGTGTTAAAAGCAGCAATCAACCTATAAAGCCTTTAGTGAATTCTCAAAGTTTAGTTTATGGATGTAATATTTCAATTGATGGTGTTGAAAGAGATTTGCTTATCTCAACCTGTGCAGAAGTGCTTCCGGTTCAATATCTTTGGGATAGAAGTAAAGATTTTTGTAGTGCCTTTTATAAACAAAACATCATCAAGAAAGTTGAGAAAAATAAATGTAATGATGATCAAGTATTTGTCTTTTTTAATGGTAAATATCTTTTTTTAAAATATGACAAAAAGATAGCAGATTTTAATGATAAAGAGCTTGAGGATTATTTAAAATCTCAAGATCAACCCACTTTAGATGACTATATTAAGCTTTATTTTCCATGGGAAGAAAATACAACAATTGGATACACTTTACAGAATTGCCAAGTTCCTGGTTGGGGTTACCATGCAATTAAAGAGTCTGGAGGATCTGTTGTAGATGAATGTAAGGCCGATACTTTGTACTCTTGGGGAAATCAAATAAAACTTGATTCGTTGAAAGGTTGGATGGGGAGTTCAAATTGGGTTGAAACATTTAGACCACTTTTCATGGTTAGATCCCCTATAGGAAGTTTTGGATATGGCCCAATCCCAGTTCGAGTAAAGTTAAGAAATAATATCAATTGGGTTCGAACAGATTTGGCCCATGGTGTGTGTAATAAATTTGGTAAAGCAGCCTTGAAAAATACTATCTTTTATCGACCTGATAATGGATATCGTGGAGGAGCGCTACTTGATTATATTCTCTGCTCCCCAGGTCCAATTGCATCTTGGAGCTATGGCCAAAAAGAACATTATGATGAAGTTATTAAGGATTATAAATGGATAATATTAGGTAAAAAAAGTCCACTCGAATATGAATTATATATTAATAGTGGAAAGCAAATGAACTGGTTAATTAGTGGATTTATTGATGGAAAAGATTTTAGATTAACAACTTTAAATTCATATTTAAAGATTTTTTTACAAATGATTGAAAAGGGTGACGGTAATATTTTTTATAATAAAAATTATAAATCGAGCAGAAAAGAACATTTTGAAACTCTAACACCAATTTATTATAATGAAGAATAAGTAAAAGGGAGATTAAAAGTGAAATATAGAAATGTATTCCTAAGTCTGTTATTAATTGGAAACTTAGCTTATGCACTTGATATGCGTGTATCCTCGGAAGGAACGAAAACCTCAAAGCTAGTTAAGGATTCCTTAATGGTACCTCGTGGAAGTGCTGTTATAACGGACTCAGGGCTTCTTAAAAAAACCGGTATTACTCATATTATCCATGCTGCTACAGGAAGCATGACTCGCTCTGGGAGTGATTTTGAGCCTAGTTTAGAGGGTATTGATCTATCAATTAAAAATGCATTAATCTTAGCTAAAAATAATAAGCATAAGTCTCTGGCAATACCATTTTTGGGCGGAGGCATTTTTTTAGGAAGTCTTGGTTCTGATAAGAAAAAGTTAGCAGATTTCATTATCCAAAAGACTGCAGATCATCATAAAGGAAAACTAGATATTAAGTTCGTTACGTGGTCAGAAGAAGATACGAAAATATTTGAATCGAGCTTAAATGCTCTTAAAGATAAAAAATTTAAAAGACATGCTAATGTTGTAAAAGGTTCTATCACTGACTTTAAAACTCATCATTGTACCGTTATAGTTAATGCTGCGAATATGGAGATAGCTTTTGGCGGTGGTCTTTCAGGTGTTATAGGTAAAGCTACAGGCGTCTCAAACGAAATTGATAAATCAGCAAAAGAAATAATTAAAGCTTATTATAAAGACTAAGGTGTTATTTCAAATATCAAAAATTGAGTAAACTGGCGATCTGAAAAATTATTATCACTCACCATAATAAGCGTTTGATTTCCATTTGAAAGCTTAGGACCAAGAGCCATACCTTCTAAATTATCAATTTTTCTAAAACCAGCTGCAATTAATGGAAGAGTATCATCAAGTTTTAAAAGCAACTTCTTTGTTACAGTTTTAATATTCTTTTTCGTGTCGTGAAGAGACTCAAGCTCAAGTACATTAGTTGCGTTATTAAGGCTTATTTTGTAGATCTTAGCTGTAACTTTACCTGTATGAGGGTTAAAGCCTCTCTCTAAAGTAAGCATTTCATTTTCATTAATAAACATAATTTCTGAAAGTCCATTTCCTACATTCGAATCAAGTGGATAGGCTATTTGAGAATATGCAGTAAAGACCTCTTTTGGTGGCTCTGCATTTTCTTGTTTCTTTTGTTCTTTATCGTCTGTTTTATCATTTTCATCATCTTTTTCACTTTTGCTTGGAACAGGTAGCATTTTAAATAGAGTTATTCTCACAAGATCTTGCCCTTGATAATTTAAATCTTGCTTTAAAGGCTCTTCATTTCCTGCTGCAACAATTTCTTCAGATGGAGAGACACTAAGTGCTTCAATACCTCTATTAAATTGAAATCCATTTCTATAGTTCTTTCCAGTATAATTATCAGGTACAGTTATTTCTTCTTTCCAGCTTCCCCAAGAATTATAGATATTGATAAATTGATTCTCATTTTTCACACCACTCTCTGTACTTAGAACAAAATTTCCATTCTTTAAACGAGCAAATCCTTCAGGGTCTGGGTTGTTATGTGAAATTGTATTTAAAGTAGTGATTCCTTTTTCCTTTAATGAAAAAATATCCCCCGTTTGCTCGAGTTCAAATTCAAAAATAGTCGGTTTATTATAATTTCCAAAACCATCAGAAAGAGCATATAGATTTTTTGAATCTTGATCAAAACTAAGAGCAGATAAGCCACCAAGTTTTTTATAGTTTTTAGATGAATAAAAATTAGAGCTAAAGTGAAAGTCTTGTATTAGCTTTAACTTTGAAGTGGTTTTATTCTTATTTTCAGTTGGTACTTGATCCTCAATACAATTACTTAGTACAGGAGTATAAGGATTTGCATTGAAATTTGAATCTTGTTCACCCTCAAATCTATTTTTCATGGCAACATCACTAAAATATTCACCTTGAGCACTTTTACGAGATTTAACTAAACATTTATTTAAACTTTCAGTATTAATATTATTTAATTGTGTGTGATGATGAGTACATGCATTTATATTATATTCAGTTAATTTAGAACGGTTAAATGCTTCCATACAAGAATTAAAAGTAGAAGTTAAGCTTGCTTGGATAATCGAAGGGATTTTGCAGTTATCTATTGAATTGTCAGGTCTTTTTTCAAATTTAGTAAGAGTACCGATACATTTTGTAAGTTTAGTAAAACTTTCAGTTTCTCTTATACTATCAACAAAGCAATTATCAATAGACTTGGTATTGTTTATTTTCAATGATATTAGCTGATTAGTACAAGAAATAAAGTCACTTTTGATTGCAGTCTTTACTTGTTCACTTGTCCCACAATAATTCAAAAGTTCAAATTGTGATTTACCAAAACTCGCTAAATTTTTAGTACAGTCAGAAAAATGTAAATCTTTAGTTACAGAAAAAACCTTATTGTCTAGACATTGATCAATAATATCTGTTCCTTTGATACTTATTAAATTTAATTTTGATACGCAACTAGGAAAATGCTTATCAATAGAACGATTAATAAGATTTGAATCTTCACAATGCTCAAATGATTTTATGCCAGATGTAAGACTTAAGTTTTGAAGAATTTTAACACAAGCGTTGTAAGGTAGCTTAGTTACAGTATCAATTTTTTTTGTTGTATCACATCTTTCAAGATGCATTTTATTTGGTAGGCTAAATTCTCTTATTTTCTCGATACATTGAGGAAAACTTTCATTATGAGAGATTGAAATATTAGAATAATCTTGGCAAAAGTCTAATGATACACTTACAGTAAAATTTGATTGTTTGATATTCTGAATACAACTTAAAGCTTTTGTTGATTTAAAAAGTGATCTGCTTTTATAAGATTTACATTTTGAATAAGCTAAAGAAGTTCCTATGATTGGCTTACTATTATCTAAACAGCTTTGTAAGCTATTATCCAAAACCGCTGATCTAAAAGATTCTTTATTGTTTGCACAGAGAATTATGAAATCACTATCTTCACTCGCAAAACGTTGCATTTTATCGATACAATTATTGTAATTTATAAATTGAGATTGCTTATATGCTAGTCCATTTTTTGTGTTATGAATATCTACATCTGGACTAAATAATTCATATAGATCATCATTTTTACAACCCTTCGCATATTTTTGAGCTTTCTTTAGAGATTTATCTTTTGTATTAAAATAGGACTTACATTTCTTTTTTGCAGCAGAAACTCGTTTTGCTTCTTCTTTTCTATATTCTCTATCTCTTTTAGCTTGTTCTCTTTTAGCTTTTGCTTCTGCCTTTTCTCGTTCTCTTTGAGCTTTGACTGGATCATACTTTGGATTTTTTTGCGCAAATGATAGATTTGCATTAGCAAGTAAAAATAAACTCAAAAAAGAAGCTATAAGATTAATTCTGGGCATTGTTTTATCCTATTATTTATTTATCTTAGAAATGTAACATAGATCAAAATTTTGCAATAGATCCTACTGAAAATATTACATAGAGGGTAGATTGAAACTGATTATGGATATATAAGAAAGGGAAAAATTAACATAGGTAAAAAGATGAAAAAAACGCTCAATCTATTTCTATTGGTTCTATCTACTAATTTAATTAGTCAAACTTATGCAAATACTAAAAATGATCCACATATTCCGATATCACATTGTTATCATTGGTTAACACCTGCTTATTTAGATTTTAAATATACTCATGCTAATAAAAATGATGGTGCCGTAACGTTTTATACAACACCAGGAAGCAGTAACGGGGCCGTTGCAGGACCTGGTCTATATTGTGCCAAATCCCCTTCTGGAAGTTATAGCTATGGTACTCGCATAGTTAGATTAGATTTTGTAGATGATATTGTAATGTACGATGCAACTACTGGAAAAAAGCATTGTGGACATAGAGGTGATTATTATCCTGATCAATCTGAGTGTGATAAAAAACCATGGGATATTAAATTTTATTCAGGTGGAGGAAGAGGCAACTATGCTTGGTATGTAATTTCTAATCCTCAAGCGATTTCAACTTGGAGTGGTAATAGTACACAACTTGTTAATGATCTTAATACAAGTAAATCACTTAATGGATCGAGCTTTTCTATTCATGCGGATTCTACAATTAAGAGCATGCAAAATGAAGTTTCTAAAAGAGGAAATGAGACAGTTTGGCAGAATGGATCTGCTAGAATGGATATAATTGATTTATTAAATGATGCTAAAAAACTAGCGATGGTTCCACCTTTAGCGGTAGTCTCAAGAGTTAACAGTGCATCAAAAGATAAAATTAGTGATAAAGTTAAAAAAGCGGTTATTATTGCTCAATATGAAAGAGCATTAAGAGATAGTTGGCTAGCTTTTGATGATTTCCAAGAGAGCTTTAAAAAAGACGCTGGTCTTACAACACTTTATTCAGAAGCGATGGAGCAAATTAATTACAGTAAATTAAGTGAATATAACTCAGTAGTAATTTTGTTAAGTTTAGATGCAAAGTTAAATGCTAAGCCAATTGCTGATTCGAATCTTAAAAACCTTTGGAAAACTGCTTTAAAGTCAGATAGTTTTCTTCAAAATTTAGTTGATTATGATTTTGAATCTAAAGGTAAAGTTATTTCGGCATTTGAAGCTTCCCTTGGTCACCCTAATCAGTTAGTAAAAGATGTTAAAACCAAAAATCAACTTGCACTTTTACAAATGATGGAAAAACATTTAACCGGCAAGGGATTGGCGTATCCAGCAAGTCAATACTCTAAGGTTTTGATTCAAGATATGGCAAAGTTAAATTACGAAATACTTAAGCTATATGACAGTTTGAAGAATGATAAACTTGAAAAAGAAAAAGCGGTAGTAGAAATATTAGCTCAGGCATCGCAAAATTCATTTAATGGATTTGATCCACTAATCTCTGCACACCTTGTAGACCGAGTTGAAAATCATTTAGGTCAAGACACGAAAGACAAATATATCGCTCAATTAGAAGCAGCCATTATTCCTAAAAGTGATAAAGCAAGCTATATGATTCTAGAAGACTTAGATAATAAAAAGCTAGAGTTATCTAAAACATTAAATGTAAATAATTATATAATAAAAATCGTTAATGCTTCTATTGCTGAAAGAGATCCTAAAAACGATACGACAAATACATTTAGAGTTATTTTAACAGGAATTTATCACTATTTTAATAATAGAATTAATGCAGAAAAAGATGACACTAAAAAAGATGCTCTTAAAGATCAGGCAACAATTTTATTTGAAGATTTAGCTGATTCTTTTAAAGGTAATGATATTCCAGCTTACGCATACATTGCTCTTCAAAACTCGTCTTATTTTGAAGGCCCTTTAAAATATGATGAGCATCCAATGCAAACAGCTTATGCAAACTATAGAAATGGTGATGCTAGCTTTGATTTGTTAATGGAAAAAGTTAGTAAAAAATCCCTTGATGGTACTTATCTTCAGTTTTTACTAAATAAAAGTAAGGATAAAAAAGGTCTAAATTTATTTACTTTATTAACTGATTATCTTGTATCTTCGGAATTTCGAACATTCCTAGCATCTGATGATTTTGCGATTTCAAATAAAGAGAAAAAATCGTGGAATAATATTGTTTTTAACAAAGAATATACTGGCGGAGGGAGCCGAGTAGCAGCAGATATTTGCCAGATAACTAAGGTTGTTAAAATTCATAATGACTCTTTCAAAAAAGCACTTTCAGATACTAAAATGGACTCATTACAAAAGGTTAGTGACAACATCTATAGTACATACTGTAAATAAATCCCATTGTGCTCTTTGGTCTCTTTTTTAGCTTAGTAAATAGGCAAATTTAGAGACCTAAAAAAGGGTAATTTTTACAAAAAATAAAGAAATAATCCCAAAAAATCCCTATTGAAATTAGAATGTAGTTCAATTTACTAATTTAATATAGTGGGGATTATATGAAACTCTTAATTGTATTTTTAATGCTTTTACTTAGCACATCAGCTGTTTTTGCAAAGTCAGCTCTTATTATTGTTGATATGCAAAATTGTTTCGTACCAGGAGACGATAAAGCTACACATAGCTTACCAGTTCAAGGTGGACTTGATATTGTTAAAGGAATTAATAAAATTCAAAAAAAATTCGACATAGTAGTTGCAACTAAAGACTGGCATCCAGCTAATCATGTAAGCTTTGCAAGTAACCATGAAGGTAAAGAAGTATTTACGCCAGTAACTCTAGAAGATGGAACGAGTCAAGTTTTATGGCCAGATCACTGTATTCCAAATACCAAAGGTTCTGAATTTGTTTCAGGTTTAAAAACAAGAAGAATCAAAAAGGTTATTTATAAAGGACAAGATCCAGGTGTAGATAGTTATAGTGGATTCATGAATAATAATAAAAAAGATATGACTGAATTAGATTCTTATCTAAAAGCTCAAGGAATTACAGAAATTTATGTAGTAGGCTTAGCGGCTGATTACTGTGTTAAGTTTACCGCTTTAGATGGAGCTTTTCTTGGGTATAAAACATATTTCATTAAAGATCTAACTAAAGCAGTTGATCCAAGTAAATTAAACGAAGTATACAATGAATTAGAACAAAGTAACGTTAACATAATTAGCGCAGAAAATATTTAATATAGAGTTGTTCACTTAATATGAAAAAATCAATTGGCTTAATAGCTCTAATTTATTTATTAATTATACAAGCAGCTTTTGCAAAAAAGCTGCATAGAAATTTTTCAATATCAAACGAAAACCCAGCCAAAAACAAAATCTCAAATATAACGTTCCCAAGATTAAGCGAAATTAAATACAGAGGTGTAAGCCCAGAGCAACTTGATCTTACAAAGGCCCTTAGAGCAATGTTAGGTGATGATACTGCTAATATAGAATCAATTCTTATGACTGGTATTAAATTGAAACTACAAGGCCTGGATGTACCATTTTATTCTCATCTTCAAAGTATCTTTACTAGGCGCTCTCTTCAGGCAGCAATCAATAGTGAGATTTCTAAGAATAATAATAAATTTTTTGATGAGTTTACTGCTGCTCAGTTGGCGGTAAATATAATTGAAAAAAGTATTAAGGATTTTATTTGGAGATCAGAATTTTTTACTAGGTATATAAATTATCGTTCTGGTGGATTAGAAGTGTTTCCAAAAGAGGTTGTTTTTTCAACGGTTTATTTGGAAGTAGCTAATATTTACTCAAAAGATATCGTTGTTATTGATGAAAAAGATGACAATCAAATGCTTGATTTAAATTATTGGAATAAAGTAAACAATGGATCTTGGGTAGATACCTATCACCCATGGGTTGATAAAGGAGAACTTATAACTCCAATTTTTATAGGGGCTGAAAAAGTTCAAGGTTTTAAGCAATACCAAACACAATGGCCAAGTCATCAAGTTTTTAGAGCGCTACAGAATCAGCTAATGTTCGCATTCTATAAAGATGACAAAACCGGAGATGTATTAGTTTTTGATGGTGAATTAAAAGGAAGATTGCAGCAAGCGATAGTAATGGGTAAAAATAATACCTATTATTATGCTAATTCTAAATTTGATTCTCATGCTGAAGTGCCAAAACAATTAGATTTAACTTCTGAAAAAGCGAATTTAATTGGAATTATTAAACTTTGTAGTCAAAAAGCTAAATGTTATTTGCAAAATCAACTTCTAGATAAATATCCTAGAAGTGAAAAAAGTATTTCATCAGATTTAATTGAAGCAATGAAAAGAGTTAACTTTTCAGGTAAAACGGCAAAATTCTTTTATGGAAACTATCCTATAAATTCAGATGAAATAGTTAGTAAAAATTATGAATATGAAAATGAATTAAATCCACGTGATTATAATCATGAACTAGCATTAAATGATAAAGAATATTCACCAACTATTTTTTATAGTGCTCCAGAAATTGAAAGTAATAAATTAATTTATAATTTTTCAGATGTGCAATTAAATCCAAAAGAAGCCCTATATTTATTAGTGCCTGAATCACTTCGGGATAAAATAATTAAATCAATTAAACTTGTTCATAGACAAGATAAAGATCATGAAAGTACTCCTAGAGGTGAAGGTTCATGGGACAAAAGCCCAGGTTATACAGCAGTTGAATTTCACCATGCTTCTCCATACGTAAAGGATAAATGGCGTTTCTGGGGTGGGAAAGCTTTAAAAGGTGAGCCTCGAGGAAGCTTATTTGCAGAACAAGGAATTAGAATGAAAGTTGCAGCTCAAACTCAAGAGTCTTGGGATGTACATATTGGTCATGATAAATCTAATGCAAGTCAGTTACCGCCAAATTTTGATTCACTTCGAGTTTTAAGTATCGGTAGTGATCCAGTGTTCTTAGAAACACTTGAAGTAGAGTTTAAATGAAATATTCAGCATTACTCCTATTACTTTGTTCACTCAGGCTGTTGGCAGCAGATATTGATTTATCTAAATATTATACAACTTCAAAATTAATTGATGGAGTTCAGTATCCAAGAACTTCTCAACTTACAACTAAAGTTAACATAGATAATAATTCTCTTAATGAGTCAATTTTAACTCTAATAGGTATAAAAGATTCAAATTTAAAAAGTCCACTTCTTAGATATATGGAGTTATATTTAAAAGGAGAAAAATATCGATTTGCTAGAGATCTAGAAAGTGAAATTAAATTACTTGATCTTAATAAAAAGCTTGATGAAGTTAAGGATACCCTTGATGCGAAATCAAATATAGAGGCAATAGCACTAAAATTATTAAATGATTCTATCGATTTGTCTGATGATCAGTTTATTAAAGCTAATTTTATTAAAGATGAAGCTAAACTTTCAACTTATTTAATTTTTAAATCTCGTGAGAAATTTAGTGTCGATAAATATAATTTTTTAGTAACCTTCGATAGTTTGAAAAATTCGATTGATTCTGATTTTTTTAATTATTTATCAACAAATAAAATTGAAGAAAATGGTGTCTTAAAATTCTTCATACAAAGTTCTGAGAAAATTCAAGAAATTACATTTTTAGAGAATAATAAATTATATGTTCTTAAAAAAATAGCTCAAGGAACAATAAGTATAGCTGATGATAAAACAATAATAAATTATTTATGCGTTAAAGCATGTACATTAAATTTAAAAAAGACAATAGATAATAAGAAAGTCATACCTGAAATTTTTAGAGATCTAATAAGCAAGAATAAGCTTAATACCTTTAAAAAAGTTAATGAATTTAAAGATTTAAATAACACTGAACTTCTCGACATGTTAGTTAAAAATGAAACATCAAAAGTGATAAAGGTACTAGATACTCCAAGCAAAGAAAACTTAGCTAATCTTGAGTTTAATTTTCCTGAAATGACTTTAAATCCTAGAGAAGCAATTTATTTTCAAATTCCAGAAAAGTATTCAAAACTAAATGTTTCAGGGATAACTATAGGTCATTGGCAAGATGAACCAGCATCAACTCGTGACAGTAATCCTGGGCTTACAGCAGTTGCAATTTATACAAAAGATTTACCTCATGCAATGGCATGGCGATATTGGGGTGGACACGCTTCAGGGAGACAAGGAGCAAAGTTTGCTGAACAAAGAAGGGGACCAGAAATTGATACTTTATACGAATGGCCTCGTATTGGACATAGAAGTGTAGAAGATGATTCAAAAAGTGATGTTTTGATTAAAGCGAATGTAATTCGAGTTAGAAATGTTGGTACAGATTCAATATTAATTTCTCATCTATCTTTAAAGGTAATTTATAATAATAATTTAACCTATCAAGATTATATTTTTTCTACTGGATCGGATTTCGGAGATCCTGATACATTTGCAGGTAGATTTTATAATGGTGGACAAATCAAGCGAGGAACATTTCCAAATGCATTAGTTTTAAGATCAGGTGGCTCTTATCCTGGGACCAAGTCGTTTCCAGCTGGCTGGCTTTATAACGGTCATAGCGTTGTAATCCCAATGAATGATTTAACTTTAGCAACAATCGAAGTTATGGCTGGAGACACACATCCAGATGGGGTTAGAAATAAAGATGGTGGTTGGGGTAGCTTAGGTTCAGCAAAAATTAGTGTTGGAATTGCAGATAATTCAAGCCCTGACTATGACACTGAAGTAGAGTGGCTTAAAAAGAATGAAAATATTGGTCCTCAAGGTGTCATTCCTGCTTCTGTAGAGTCTTTAAAGAAATTAACAAATAAATACTTAATTATTAAAAATAGTAGAGGAAGTAGCCCGCTTTATATAATGGGTATTCGGATCGGGGTATCAAATGATTAAATTGTGTTTAATTTTACTTAGTTTATTGATACTTGGTCAAGAATCTCATGCGCAGTATCACAGAAAAAGATATCCTAAAATTAAACATAAGAGATATAAAAAGCCTAAGAAAAAGAAAGTTTCCAGTAAAGATATTCAAAATTGTAATAACTATTTAAAAGCTCTTGATCTAAAAACAATCATCCCTTCTTATACATGTAAGAATACTAGAATAAGAAGTTTAACTAAAACTGAAAATGCTAGCTTTACCCAATGTCTCTTAAATTTAGATCCATATTCTAAAGGATTAGATTCTATCTTTAATATTTGCAGTAATTCAAATCGATTAAATGTGGTTAGCCAGGATGGATTCGTTTCTTGTCTTGAAAGTATTAAGGATTTATATTTTGCTAAACAAAATTATCTTTTCTGCAGTCAGAATCACAAAGTTTTCAAATCAGATTCAGAAAGCTTTGGGAAATGTTTGGAATATTTAAATAAAGATAGATCGGATTTAGAAAGTGCTAAGGATTGCGTAAAGGAAGATAAGAGGTTGGCATTTTCAAATCCAGAAAAGATTAAATGTATTGATTACTTAGTTCAGAATTTTTCAGATAAAAATAAGGCAATCAGCTATTGTAATAATAATGACCTTACTGAAGTGAATAAAGCAGAGTTAAATAATTGTAAGAGTATAATGCAGAAAAATAATTTTGATAATTTTCATTGTTTAGATAAAGAAATTTCTAGTAAGATAGATGAATCAACAATTTCTTGTGTTCAGGAAAAAAAGACTCCTTATTATGGGAAATATGGAAACTTACCAACTAGAAATCCAGAATCAATGGAATATCTTCTTAAAAATTGTGTGAGTAAGGCAACTATTCATAAATATGAAAATGATTTTGTGAAATATAATAATTTAGTTCTAGTTCATCACACAGAACTTTTTGATTATCAACGTATCGGAGGACTTTCAGGACTTACTTTTGATGGAACCTCAAATATTCTTTATGCAGTTAGTGATAACACTTCAAATACAGCGAATCTTGTTTATAAGATTAACATTATAAATAATAGAGATGTATTAAATCTTGAATTTAAGTCTAAAATTGAATTGGAAACTGAAAGAAAATTTATGCGAGGATCCAATAAAATGGACTCCGAGGGAATTGCTATTGATAAAAAAGGAAATTTAATTATTAGTACTGAGACTCTATTCTCTAGCTCCAGTACGTTTATTAAATTATTTAATTCAAATGGTGAGTTTTTAGATAATATTTCTTTAACAAATAAGTTTACACCTAGCTATAATAAAGATTTTGATAAAGTGAAAACTTCTACTTCATCAAGTGTTCAAGTTGTAAGAACATATTACAACTGGGGAGTTAGAAGTAATAGAGGTTTTGAGTCTTTAACCATTTCTCCAAGCAATAAATTTCTTTTTACTGCAAATGAAAGTCCCCTTATTCAAGATAAAGCAAATTTAGTTCGAATTGTTAAACTTGCGAATTCAGGTAATAATTATTTTGCTAATTCTGAATTTCTTTATCCACTTGAAAATAATAAAAATAATGGATTAGTAGATTTATTAGCAATAGATGATCAAACTCTTTATACACTTGAAAGAGGGTTTGATGAGAAAACGAAAGAGGTTACTTCCAAAATTTTTAAAGTTATTTTAAATACAAAGTCTTACTTGAGTATCGATTCAATTGATTCAAGAAAAGAACTAGATGTTTTATCTAAGGAATTAGTTTTAGATCTAGAGAATTTAAAGCATAGTTTCCCAAAAGCTTTTCAAAAGATTGATAATATAGAAGGAATGTCATTAGGTCCTAAATTAAATAATTGAAACAGATCAATGATTCTGGTAAGTGATAACAATTTTAGTTCAGACCAAGTAACTCAATTTATCTTCTTAGAATTAAAAGAATAGAAATATAAGCTCAATTGACATCTTGTGTAGGAGAAGATAATTACGCCTACACGAGGTTCATATGTATAAAAATATATTTGCGATAATTTTAGTTTTTAGTTTCTCCGTAAGTGCGGCCACTTTTCCTTTATCTAGTAAGGTTTATACAAAAGTCCCTTTCGTTGAGAATACGATACCTAAACCATTTGGCTCATTTTTAACAATGAATATTAAATTTGAACCGGTTCAAGAACTATTTTATAAATTGGATAATTCTTTAAAAGGCATTCTAAATAAGCAAAATAGAAGAATTGAATCTCATATTACTGTTATAACTCCTGTTGAATTTGATAATGTATTAAAAAAACATTTAACAATTCAAGAAATCAATAAAATTGCAAAAGATATGGATATTCAAAGTTCTGGATTAGGAATAGTTTGTCTTGGAGAAGCTAGATCTATTGTAAATAATAGATATGAATACACTTATTACCTAGTTGTTTATAGTCCAAATTTATTAAATATAAGAAAGGCAATTTATCAAAAATTTTTAAGTAAAGGTGGACATCCAAGCAATTTTGATCCTGATAATTTTTATCCTCATATAACTGTTGGCTATACTTTGGATGATCTTCATTTAGAATCTAATTTTGTTTATAAAAATAAGAATTCATGTAGAGCAAATATAAAGCTTATTTAAGTTTTATTTATCTCTATCAAAATGTTGAATAAATGATGGTGTATCTGTGAACCAGTCAGACTTTAAGCCCCATGATTTAACAGTAGGCATGTCCATAGATCTGAACTGAATATAATTAAAGTTATCTAAGCCTAAATCATCAGTATAATGAGCTTCTAAAAAGCCAAGTCTGTGATTAACAATTTTTTTCCAAAAGTGAGCAGGATTTGAAGTGTTTAAAAGATCAGCAATGATAGTCGATTTATCATATGCCTTACCTCTACCTCTAATTGAAGTTCCTTTTCTCACATGTTCGATTATTTGAAGAGCTATAGCTTCATCAAAGCTATCATTTGTGAATATTTGTTTAGCAAACTCTCTTTTCATAGCTTCTGATGGTGGATCAAATACTGATTTACCTAGTACTTCTTTAGTCCAGCTCCAACCAGTGTAGAGACTACCCCATGCAAAGCTTCTCTTTGTTTTTATATTTAATATAACAGTTCCGTATTCTATGATTCCATAAGGAGGCGCTACAGCCGCAAATATGCAATCTGCGCCACCAAAAAGCATCTGCTCGATACCTGGGGTTATTTTTGGACTAACCCCTCTCTTTGTAGCGCTAACGAGGCCCCATTCCTTTGGAAGCAGGATTTGCATTACATCTAGACTTGTTCTGTGAACAATTGGAGCATGAAATTTATCTACAATTAGATCAACTAGGTCTTGCTCCTGGGTAGTGAGCTTTCCAAGATTTTTTAATTTATAAGCTAGATTAGCCTCTGATATAAGGATTAAGCTTTCCTTGAGTTTCAATTTTCCGGCTCTGTCGTTAAGGTAGCCTATGGGATCATCAGCTCTTAAGGCTAATACCATTGGAGCCCCACATCGCCATTTATCAACGTCAACGTCTTTACCCTGATATGGTTCTAAGCCATATGCTATGACAGAGAGTGAAAATAATATTAAAAATAGGATAAATTTCATCAAAATTAATTAGCATAACCAATCGCTTTTTCAAGTACTTATGTAATTTTTACACTGCATTATAGTGACTTTTGTCAAATTACTATATGGAATAAATTTACAGAATAAATGGTAGGTTGTATTAATTTTACAGCAAATAATTTCGTAAAGGAGACAAATTATGAAAAAATTATTAACGGCAGTATTAATGCTTTCAGTATTCTCAGTTTATGCTTCTCATTGTGCATCTGTATTCACAGGTAAGCATGCTGAAGGTAAAAGATTAGATCTTTATTCAAGCGAAGGTCACAAGTTTTTAGATACTCTAAAAATTGATCATCACAATACTTGGAACAATAAAATTTCTTCAGTTGTTGTTAAAAAAGGTTGTTCAGTAATCGCATACCAATATTTAAACTATGGAGTAGATTTTGATACTCATAGAAATATTGGATTCGTAAAAGTATTAGAAAATAATTCTGAATCTAGAGATTCAAAAATGTTTAATATTTATAATGATGAAGTAGATAATAGAATTTCATCTATCAAGTGTTTTTGTTTATAGGAAATCATCTAAGTATTTGATATTTAAGGGCTGGTTTTACTGGCCCTTTTTTTATGCCTGTAAAGTAAGTAGCTGAAATGACCGATAGTTTCCTTAGGAGCTATCAATGAAATTACTATTTTCTTTTTTACTTATTTTGAGTTGTTCACAGCAATCATTTTTTAGAAATCCTGCTTCTGAAGGAATTCTAAAAACTAAATCACTTGAACTTGGAATCGTTTCTGGTCCGGAAGTTGCTAGTGAAACAATCATTGCAAAATCACTTAGTAATGCTGATTTAAAATTAGAGATTACTTATCAAGATAATGAAGTCAGTTGTAAAAAAGATTCAGATGCTAGTTACTCTCAAGGAGCAACTTATAATCTTGCTTCAAATTCACAAGGAAAATTTGAGTCTGTTACTTGTAAGAGAACTCATAGCGGTGGGCCTATTCCTGAAAGTTCAAAAATTTCTGTTAAATATATCTTAGATAAAAGAACCATAGATATGAGTGGGGATAATTTAAAATTATTCAAAAATTTTGAAACCCACCTAGATAATCTAAAAAAAGAAAATTTCACAAGTGAATTAACAGAATTTGCTGAAAAGAATAGTCAAGATTTAAAGTTGGAAATAGCAAGTAACTCTAGAGAACTTGTATCTTCTCTTGCTTGTACTGGTTCATGTTTTTTATTTTTTGAAACGGCAACAGGAGAGGCTTCTTATAAAGTAGGGATGTTTAAGAAATATAAAAATATTTCTAAGGAAGGGGTTGTTATTAGTGATTCTAAAAAGAAAGCTTTAATTAATCCAAATTTAAATGCATTAGAACTTTTTTGTAATGGAGCTAGCGGATTAAATTATAAGGGATCGAAACCAGAAAGTTACACGATTGTAGACTATAAGGGTACTTTTAGTTGCGGTATTAATCTGTTTAAATCTGGAAAAATCACTAAAAACATAGGTAGCTTTGAAACTGTTTATAAATTAATAAATCATAGTGATCTGAAAAAGATTTTAGAATCTTTAATTGATGACGAAGAAAAAAAATATGATTATGTAAAAGAGTCAGCTTATAAAAAAGATGAAAATGATTTTAATTCAGTTGTAAATTATGTTGTTAATTTTGCCTCTTCACAGGAAAGAACTCTGATTTCATTGACTGAAAAATATAATAGAAAACAATTTGAACAAAAAAGAGACAAAATTATTGGAGATTTATTTCCAGAAGAAGTAACGGGTAAATTTGCAAAAGCTGGTAATATATTTACATTTGAAGCTGTTCCAAGAAAGTTTATTTATAAAGGTAATGTTCAAAAAATTATGACTTATCTGCATTTAACAAATAAGGCTCATGTGAAGTTTAGTTCATCGGATATTAATCATGCTTTTGAATATGAACCATATACGGAAGCAATTAAATTATATTTTTATGTGGATAAAGAATTCGATAGTAAATACAAAGGTTTTTCATTAAATATTTGCGAAGGTGATAAGTCATCATTTTTTTCTAAGATTGCCTATCTTCAAAGACAAGCGAATGCAAAAGAATTACCTCTAGCAACTTACACAAATACTTTTAAAAGTATTGATGTCGATAATTTATCTAGTTGCAAGATATCAGGTGGTGAAAGTTCAAAGTATTATAGATTGAGTGACAGTTATTTTCAGTATTTAATGTTTAATGATAAACATATCGACGATGGGTATGATTATTTCACTTTAAAACAAGTTGGAGCAGAATATAAAGGGACATTCAAAGAGCTTTCCTTAGAAACAAAGCTCTTACGCGATGATAGCTTTTCACATCCAGGTTTTGGTGCTGATCATAAATTCAAAAAAGATAGTAAATCAAAAGATCAAGTAATTGAATTAGAAGTTAGTCCTGATAAATTTATTACTATGGATTAAAGTTTCGGTCCAGCATAAATTAAATAAGGATGACTTCCAGATACTTTTGTATAGCATTGGTAAACAGGAATTCCTGTAGCTTTCATTTTATTTAAAAAATTTGTATCAACCTTACTTGAGTGAGGGCAATTGATGAGAAAATACTCTACGTCTTTAAAAAGTAATTCTCCCCAAATTTGAGCTTCCCAGTAATAAGCCGCATAACTACTACTTTTAACCAATATTTTATCTGATCGATAATTAAGTGTTTTAATAGTTGCGCCTGAGGCGTTGATGTTTAAAGAATCTCCAGGTGTAAAAGTGGATCTATTCTTTATATTATTTTTAAATTTTGCATAAACGTTTCCATACTGAGCGTAAATTTGAGTATAACCCATATCAGTTCTTGGTTTGGTTAGAATAAAATAAGAATATTTTGGTCTTACATCATGCGCTACTCTTCCAATCGAATTATAAGAGCTTTCAATTTTAAAATTTAAAAATCCATCTTCAAGGCCTGCGCGTCTAGAAGGGCTATAAGCACCATTTGAATGTCCAATCCTGTGCTGGTTTAAAAAACCTGATTTAGATATTGAATCGAAAAATTTAGAATCAAAGGCCATTATAATGTTGGAATCAGCTTTAAAATCATAATCAGGAGTTGCCGTATAATAAGCTTTTTCCCGTTCCATATATATTTTTTCATTTATTGATTGAGCGATCATTATTGAATCAAATTTACTAAAAACAGAAGCAGGGATGACCTGACTAGCCTTAATATTTATAATATCTGATATGCCTTCAATTAATTTTCCATTGGAAAGATAATAGGCTTTAATTTGAAATTGACCATTTTCATAAATAATATGACTATTATGACAAAGGCTATCAGAGACAGATCTTAAAAAATAAATGTCATTAATGTATTCTGCACAAACGTCTCTTGATTTACCTTGCCAGTGGTAATCACCCTTATTAATTGTACAATCATCTAAAGAAAGTTTTTCAATAACAGCCTTATGGGCTTCTTCTTTAAGATGACATCCAGCCACTTTTTTATTTGCTTCATCAAAAGTAATTTCAGTAAAAGTCTTGTATCTGTTTTTACATTGAGACAAGGGTAGGCTTTTAATAACCTTCTTATCTTTAGCTGAAAAAAGCTGACATCCACTTACATATTTATAATTTCCTGAGTATATCCAAACAGGAGCTTCAGCTTCAAAATCATATTCAGAAAATGTAATTCCATAATGAGTAAGATTTTCTTTGCTCTTGGAATTATAGAGATATAGCCTAGACTTTAAATCATCGCTTTCAATGGCATCATACTTCATTAAAAAACCAAAAAAACCAGCAATTTTATTATGCTCTAAGAAAAATTCCTCTTCACTTGTTGGAAGAAATTCTTTGTGAGAGTCAATATATCCTTTTGCTTTGAGGCTATCGTACTCATCTTTTGCCTCTTTAAAATTATTAAAATAATAGTAGTTTGCTCCTAAAGAAAGTACATTTTTTTTGTATTTATCTATTACTTCAACTTTACTACCAGTTATATAAAGAATGTTATCCATATCAGAAGTTATAGAAGATAAATTAATTTTTCCATTTTCTAAATTTGAATCATTCAGTATTTTATGAGGTGAATCTGCTAAACTAACTGTATCGTATAAAGTCCTATTAATTGGTTTAGGTAAATAAAAACGAGAAAGAATTGCATTGTTCCAAGAAGCAGGTTTGTTTGTTGCAAAATGAATAATTATATTGGGATTAAGCTGAAGAGCAAAAAGAATAGAAGATGCATAAGGCATTTTATGGTAGTAATTAGTTTTACCTTCATAATCAAAAGTAATAATATCATCACTATTATAACTTGCAGCTTTACTTCTAGGTACAGCTTGTACAAGAGTTTCGTCGATATCAAAGACAAGATGCTTAACTTGTGAGAAAGCAATTTGTGAGTTTAAAATAAATAGTAAAATAATTAACTTTTTCATTTCCCCTTAATACTATTTTAAAGCAAATTCTTTTTTACTTTTAAAATTAAAAATATTGTTCTCTGTTTTTGACTACCATTATTATCTGTAACTAAAACAAGAGTTCTTGAACCATCTGGCAAATTAGGGCCAAAAGTCATCCCTTCAAAGTTATCAAGCTTTCTAAAGCCAGGTGACATTTCCGGGAGCATTTCATCTAGATCCAGTAGAAGTGTTTTTTCAGAAGACACAAAATCACTTTCTTTATCAGCTGTAGAAGCTAAGTCAGTTATATCTGTGGCATTAGTAAGATTTACTAGAAAAATTCTTGCTGTAATTTTATCCTTAAAGTTATCATAGCTTCTTTCTAAAACTAAAACTTTGTCTTTAGTAAGTGGAAGTACATCAACAAGACCATTGTCTCTTTCATCTTCAAGCTTATATGCAAATTGACCATTAAGTACTGGGGTCCCTGTTGAATTGTCATATCTTACAATTCTAACAGTCTCAGCTCCATACTTAACAGAATCTTGGTCTAGTTGCCCTTCATTTCCAGTAAAAATAAATTTTTCATCTTCGGTCATACCAAGACTTTCTAGTCCTTTATTAAAAGATAAACCTTGAACTTTTTCGGTAGTTTTAGTTAGTCTATCACCTTTAATTTTTTGATACGTACACTGAGGTTTAATGCAATTAAAAGGCTTCTGTGAAGTTATATAGTAAGACTTATATACCCATTTTCCACTTTTTCGATTATATGATCCATCTGTAAAAACTTTATATTCATCATATTCTCTCGTTTCTTCTTTAGTTTCAAAAAGATCTACAAAATTTTCAGGTATATCAATAGTTTTAACTAGTTTGCCATTTTTATCATAATGAAAAATTAGATCTGTTTTTTTTGCATCACCTTTTTGTTCAGAACTTAATATGATGTCACCATTTTTAAATAGGATCATTCCTTCTGGGTCCATACTTGAATATGAATGTGCTCTTTCTTTAGGAACATTTAAAGTGTTTATTTTTTTTGGTGTAAAAATAAAATTGTTAGATTCTTTACTGAAAAGTAAGTTGAATTCATAGATCTTAGGTTCTTGTTTGCTGTCAGATAAGCATAGTAAATTTTTTGTTATAGGATTGTATCTAAGTGCAGATAATCCAAACATATTTGATTTAAACCGCTCGTAATTAAATGTATTATTTGTATGAACATTAATATCTTGAATATAAGAAAAGTAATTATTTGTTTTAGCAGCAGTTGTATATGTATCGAGGCAATCGTTTATTAAATATTTATATGCATGCTCACTAAAAGATTGATTATAACCGGAGTTAATTTCACTTCTTCTATAATCAAAATAATGGTCATATGCTCCAGCAAAACCTTTTTTTAGACATTTTGTGAATGATGGATTTTTAACTTGATAAGATATTTGAGCGCCATCAACTATACAAGCATTAATTGCGTGATCATTAAGTCCATTGTTTGCTAAGAAATCCAAACAAGAGTTAAAGCTGCTTTTGGAAATAGATTTCTGAGCTTCAGAGGAAGAACAAATTTCAATTTTCCTTTCTTTTGAAACTCTTTGAGAGCTAAAACTATTAAAGCATCTTAAGGCACTTCCGTCATAGATTTTTTCTCTCGTTTTAGAAGAATCACATAGTCTTCGCGCAGAAGCTGAAGATATATTTAAATCGATAGTTTTCTCTAGGCAGGTTATATATGAAGATTGAAGCACAAGGTTTCTTTCATTAAAATTTGAACACGCCTCCCAACTTTCAGAAGCACTAAGAATAGGTCTTACTTTGTTATTACATCGATCGAAATCACCATTGTTAATAGCATTTGAAAATGAAAAGTCAGTACATTCTCTAGTAAAATTGGTATTATTACTAAATTCTCTACTTTTTATATTTCCTACACATTCCATGTATTTTTGCTCACGAGGATTTGCGCTAATTTTACCGTCTGAGCTTTTTGTTTTTGAAACTATATCTCTCACATCAACGTAAGAGCAATTTGAGTCTAAATCTTCGTGGTTATATTGTTTGAAAACTTCTTTACAGTTTTCATTTGTACTAATTTTAGTTTCTTTGGGAGATCCGTATTGTTGACTTGGATAATATCCCGAACGATTTGGTTTGTAATAGCCATTTTGAGAATAAGCGCTGTTAAATACACTAGTTAACAAAAAAAACATCAAAATATTAGTTTTCACATAATTCCTTGGTTTAAATGAAAATATTCTATATTGAGTTTGGATTTTAAAGTAGTGTCGTTGTAATAATTACATTGATTTAGAGGATACTAAGATTAAATTTTGTTTAAAAGGGCTTTTTTAAGTTCAAAAAGTTCAGATTCAAGACCAACTTGATAGGGATTGCTTGATCTTTCATTCTCAGTAATGGTTGAATCTAGTGATTTCAGGTCTTTAATTCGTTTTAAATTTGATTCACTTATTGAAGGTATTTTATAAACTAATTTACCTTTATTAAAAATAGGTACTAATAATTTTTCACACTCGAGTCCAGACTCAATTTCCTTGGCTTCTGTTGTATTGAAGGGGACGAATTTTTTAAGACTTAAGAATTCTTCATTTGTAATTACATCAAAGCAGTACTTACCCTCTTTTTTGAATCTATTAACTTGAAGAATTCCAGGGTTTGAAACTTTAATTAATTCTTCAGATTTCTTTACTTTGTAATCCCATTTTTCACTGGAGTTTTTAATTGCTGATAACTTATAAACTCCACCAAGAGCAGGTTGGTTATAGGCCGTTACTAATTTAGTACCAACTCCCCAAATATCAATTTTCGCTCCCTTTATTTTGAGCTCTTTAATTGTGGATTCATCAAGATCATTACTGGCAAATATTTTTGCATCATTAAAACCAGCTTCATCTAAAAGTAATCTCGATTGCTTACTTAATTCAGCCAGATCTCCTGAATCAAGTCTAATTCCAACCATTTTATGGTTATTGGCCTTAAGTTTCTCACCAACTTTAATTGCCTTTTTTACACCATTTAATGTGTCATAAGTATCCACAAGAAATACACAATTATTAGGCATATGTTTTGCGTAAATTTCAAATGCTTCAGTCTCATCAGGATAACTCATTACCCAGCTATGGGCGTGTGTTCCTTTAACAGGAATACCAAACAACTTTCCAGCCAAAACATTAGATGTAGAATGGGCTCCACCAACAGCTGAAGCGTAGGTAGCTGAAAGTGCGCCGTCAATTCCTTGGGCCCTTCTGAGTCCAAACTCTAGTACTGGATCACCCTGAGCGCTATGACATATTCTATTTGTCTTTGTCGCAATGAGTGTTTGAAAATTAATAATATTCAAAAGAGGTGTCTCTAGTATTTGTCCAAGGATTATAGGTGCTTTTATTTTCATTAATGGCTCATGTGGAAATACAATTCGACCTTCCTCAATAGCTTCTATTTCACCCGTAAATTTTAAATTTAACAGATATTCTAAAAAATCATTATCAAATAAGGGGAGATCATTATTTCCTTTTAATGTAGCGAGATAATCAATATCAGATTGGGTAAATTTAAAGTTTTCGATGAATTCAATAGCTGAATGAAGACCACAAGCTACAGCATAATTACCATCAAAAGGATTTTTTCTATAAAAAAGGTTAAATACTGCTTCTTTATCTTTCATCCCATTTTTAAAATAACCATAGGACATCGATATTTGATATAAATCAGTAAGCAAGCTTAATGAATGAGAATAAAGGTTCTTAAGCATTAATTGTTTGGGCTTTCTTTGAATAAAAATAATTTATCAAAGCTGTTATAGTTAAAATAATGTATATTACAAGGTCTACTCTTATATCTTTAATTTTTGTAAAATTGTCTGCGATAAAAACAGAATAGACAAAGAAAACAAGACAGATCAAAGTCATAATTGGAGTAAGTAGAGATAATTTCACTTCTTTTTTTGAATAAATTGATAACAAAATCATTGGTGCTAAAATTGCTGTACCTGTGAAACTTAAACGAGCAAGTTGAACTAACCCAGTATCAGAATAAATAGAAAATAATAATGAAGCTATGGCAAAAAGTAGTATCAGTATCTTGGTATTACGTTGAACATTTTTATTATTTTCTAAAAAAATTGAAGCTTCATTACCTAAAGCGAAAAGCTGACTATCTGTTGTGGACATCGCAGCTGCAATTAATCCAATTAAGGTAAGTGCTCCAAGTGAAGCTGATTGATCTTGCACCAAAACATTATGCCAGAATTGTTGAGTAGTACTGTCAGCATATTTAATAGATCCATACATTCCAATAAATGCAGCTGGAAGTATTACGGCTATGGCAAAAAAAGCGACTGAGGGTGCCATCTTTTTTAGCGTTTTTTCATTTTTCATAGCAATTAATCTTGTTGTTAACTGAGGTTGAGTAATAGGCATAGCAATAATCGCTAAAAATGAAGCAAAAAGAAATTGAAAGTCTAATAAACCCTTTGGGCCTGGAATTGAAAGAAGCCTAGGTTCTGTTGCTTTAACTTTGATAAAGAGGTTTTCAATTCCGCCAGCATGTTCAATACAATTATATCCAATAAACCAAATGACAATTAGCAGGATAGTTCCTTGAATAGCATCACTGTATACAATTGCCTTAAATCCACCAACACTACTATAAGTTAAAATAATTGAAAGCATGACTATAGACCAATATGTTTCCGATAATTTTATTGGAGCTGAAACTTCTAAAAATGAAGAAATACCCTTAATTTGAATCGCCATATAGGGAACTAGAAATATAAAAACACCAGCAATAAAAACATATGAAGCGATTTTTGAATTATAGCTTTCGTTCAAAAAGGTACCTACACTAAAAAAACCTCTTTCTTTAAAAACTTTATGAATTTTAAGCCCAACAAGAATAACTAAAAAAGCCATAGCAACATCTGTTACCCCAAGAAAAATCCAAGCACCCACACCATGGGTTCTGAAAAAATTCGGCATACCCATAAGCGTAAATGTACTAAATAATGTGGCCGAATATGTAAGAACACCAAGAAATATATTTAAATTACCGCCACCTAAAGCAAAGCTCTTTGCATCTAAGTTTTGCTCTTTGTTTGCTAAGTATGAAGTATAAGATAAAAGTAATAAATAAATTCCACCAAAAACTACTAACCAAAAAATCATTTAATCCTCTTTATCTGAATCATCATCAAGTGTTAATGCTGTGAAAAGTGTTAAGAATGCCAAGACAAATGAAACTAGAATACCTGACCACAATGTTCTCGGCATTCCAAATAACCAAGGTGTATCAATATTGGCAGGAATAACAATAGGCGAAAAAGTAATTATTACAATAATCAAAAATAGAACTACAGAAAGGCAAATTTTTTTATTTTTCATAACGTTTCTTTTTAATGTGATTTTATGATTTAATTATCATTAGTATATTTCAGTACAGATTAATTACAAGTGTTTTCGTTATCATAACTTAAATAAGAAGGTAAATATGAAAATTTCTATTCAACAAACTCATCATGATATTGCTGACTTTAACAGTATATTTAATTCAATTAAGGATTTAGCTTCCAATGAGAATGTGTGTGGACTTCATGTATTTCCCGAGCTTTTTTTAACCGGGTATCCCCTAAAAGATATATGCTTACAAAGATCTTTTATAGATGAATACTTATTATTTTTATCTGATCTTGAAAATTGGATATTAAATATTAAGAATAAAGATTTTTGTTTTTTAGTTGGAGGTCTTCAATATTTTTTTAATAAAGGTGAAGAAATACCTTATAGAATTGAAAATGTAATTTTTCAACTTCAACCCGGTTATAAGTTGACACCACTTTATACAAAAATGCTTTTACCCAATTACGATATATTTGATGAAAAAAAATATTACAATGAAGGTACTGAAGCTAAAACATTTGAATATGCTGGTAAAACAATTGGTCTTTTAATCTGTGAAGATATGTGGCATTCAAGTATTCATAATATAAATCCTGTTCAAAATTTGAAGGATCTTGGTCGAAATTTAGACTTAGTTGTTAATCTCTCAGCAAGCCCATTTAATTTATATAAAAAGAAAAAAAGATATGAAAGAGCTAAGGAGATTTCTACTTTATTACAAGCACCATTTGTCTATGTAAATAGAGTTGGTGGTGAAGATGAAATTCTCTTTGACGGAAACAGTTTTGCTGTTAATGGAAATAACTTACTTTGTTCTTTAGAATCCTTTAAGGCTGGTCAAGAATCTTTTGAACTACCAGCATATAGTGGTGACAAATTTGATAAGGATCAAAAGGTTGAAAATACTTGGGAAGGACTTTTTTCTGCGGACATAGTTACTCATAAAAACTCACTTCCTACTTTAACTCCACTTCAAGATGAAGATTGCCAAGAGATTGTAGATGCTCTTTGTTTTGGAGTTCAAGAGTATGCAAAAAAATCTTATTTTAAAAAATTTCTTATAGCTTTATCAGGAGGACTTGATTCGGCTTTAGTTTTAGCTTTAATAAAAATTTCACTCAAAAAGGATCAATCAGTTGAAGCTATTTATATGCCGAGTGAATTCTCAAGAGATATTAGTTACGAGGCTTCAAAAACTATGTGTGATAAAGCAGATATTCCACTCCATGTGTTACCTATAAAGGGAGTACATCAATATTGTAGAGATCTTTTCAAAACTGAAATTAAAGAAGAGTTAACAGGTTTAGCAGATGAAAATATTCAAAGTAGATTAAGAGGTCTACTTCTTTTTGCAAGATCTAATCAAAGTGATGCACTAGTTATAAATACATCTAATAAATCAGAATTATCAGTTGGGTACTCAACAATCTATGGTGATAGTGTTGGAGCAATTAGCTTATTAGGGGATCTTTATAAAAGTGAAGCTTATGAAATATGTAAGTATATAAACAAAAAATACGACGGACTAATACCTGAAGATATTATTACAAGACCTCCTTCAGCTGAATTACGTGACGAGCAAGTTGATACAGATAGCCTTCCTCCTTATGAAAGAATGGATACTATTCTTGAAGGAATCTTAAGCTATCGATATTCAGCACAACAATTACACGATTTAGGATTTAGTGTAGATGAAATTAAATTAGTAGTTAATTTATATAGAAAAACGGAATACAAAAGAACCCAGTTCTGCCCAATTATTAAACTAAAATCAAAAAGTTTTGGGTTTGGTTATAGAGTTCCTATTTGTAAGAATTCAAATTACTATACTAGGATAAAAGAATAATGAGTGATGATTACAAATATTCACACGGTTTCATTGTAGGAAGGTTTCAACCTTTTCATAATGGACATATTGATCTTATAGAAAAAATGGCGAGTGAATGTAATAAATGTACAATTGTTATTGGATCATCTCAGGCCTATGGTACTGATAGAAACCCATTTCGGTTTAGAGAAAGAAAGGCAATGATTAAAAATTGGCTTACAACTAGTGATTTGAAAAGTAGAATTAAAATTGCAGCACAAGTAGATACCGATGATTATTATGGCTGGGGAAAAACAGTTTTAGATACAATAAGTGATTTATACGAAGAACCAGTAAAAGTAGAAGCTTTTTACTGTGGCCTAGGTTTTGACTCTCAATACTATTATCCAGATATAAAAAATATTGAAATACTAGATCGCACCAATCCAAAGAAAACGCATATTTCAGGAACATTAATTAGAGAGTTTTGTACTTTTCAAGATAATCGATGGAGAGAGCTTGTACCTCCATCAAGTGTTTCTTACCTTGAGTCTTTAATGCGCAAATTTTACTATGATGGATTAGCTAAATAAAGATTGAATGATATTTACAATATTTGCTTGAGATAATTTTTTAATAGGATATTTTTCCAACCATTTTTTCATTATGATTTTATAAGCATACATTGATACAGCTATTCCAAAAACACTTAAGTTAAAAATTGCTAAAAGTTTAAGTGGCCCTGGCATCCAAACTGGAATTGAAGCAATTAATTCTGCTGGTACCCAAGCTGGGAAATCAGTTTTTGCAAAATCGAGTAAACATAATAATCCACCTGCAGTTGAAGCAAAGATTACAAAGTTTGATCTAAAGTTTCTGCTGATAGCTCCAAGATCAACTAGTTTATCAATTATAATAGCGTTGAAATAATAAGAAGCGCTTACAAATCTATTTTGTAGGATATGAAATTGTTCAGGACCTGTGAATGTAGATAATCCCATAAGAAATATTGTGATAATTTCAGCTCTAAAGACATCAACTAAGTATCTCTTTCCCAAATTTTGTAAAAAAACTAATACTCTATTTTTTAAATTTGTCTTATGAAAGAAATTCATTAAAGTATGTTGATAAACACCAGTGAAAGAATCAAAAAATGCACTAAATCCTAAAACAAGAAGTAGAGTAAATGTATCTAAGTAGTAGAATGCAATCGCAGTTGTAATAATTGTTTTTCCAAAGAAAAAACCACCAAGCATTTGTTCAGATTGAACTGGTTTTGCATAAATATCTCTGAAGTAGTTACCGATTTTCGTATTTCGGATAAGTCTCCAAATAAGTCTGAAAGCTTTATTAATATATTTCTGACCTGGAATGGCACTTTTTGTTGGATGCTTATTTAAGTTATAATTTTCTAATCCATCAAGATATGAATAAACACCACCAAATTTCAACCAATAGACCCCACCTACAAATATACCTACAAATACAAATGTGGTTTCGCCAAACTCTTTAAAATTCTTGCTCAAATCAAATAGAAGATGAAGTTTTGTAGAGAAGAATTTACTTATTACTAAAGTAAGTAAAATTATAATAAATACGGTTAATATTCTTCTCATTTCTAATGAATCCCTTTATTTAAGTGGATATCAAATACCCTAGTTCTCAATTTTTCGATAGTTCTAATAGTATGGTCTGTAAAATTTTTATTAACTACTTTGCCTTTTATTAGGGAAATGCCCAGAAACGATGCATTTTATACAGATAAAATTGTTTAATTTTTTTACATTAATCTAAATGTTTACTACTAGATTTGGAGAAATTAGGTAGTTAGCCTACCAATCCGTTGGCACAATAGATGCATTTACTTAGTTCAGAGAGACTTTAAAAGGAGAGATTTATGAAAAAACTATTCACACTATTTGCATTGCTTATTGCTTTATCAACTATTAGCACATCTTTTGCTAGTGAAAATTCAGACTGCCAATTTCAAAATGATGATGGAAGAACAGCTGGATCTAAGATTATAAGTGAAGACGATGCGAGCGATAGTTCTACAGATTCATCAGATGCCGCTGGCGCGTAAGAGTTAAAATCAAAATGTGCAAAGATTGCACAAATTACCCAAATACCCAAACCCTAAATGGACCTAGTTCTGCCCAGAACTAGGTCCGAATTATTCAAATAAATGCCAACTTATTAGACATTGCCTACATTTCGCACACCTTTAGACCCAAATGCTATTGTAATTACAGGCACTTACATTTGATTGTTCTGGCACAGCCTGTGCAATAGTATAATGTAGTTATCTTTAATTTAGGGGGATTTATATGAGGAATTTACTAGTATTAGCAGCAATCACAATTACATTAACTTCAATCTCAACAGCCTATGCATGTGGTGAGTATGAAGATGGCCCAAGAGTGTCTACAGATACTAAGTCAACTTCAGATAATGGAGTAGAAACATCAGTTACTCCAACCGATGGTAGCGAAACATAATATTTAATTAAAAAGAGTGTCTAATTTTTTCTTATCAGTGTGTTCATATTTTTCAGGCCTATCAAATTTTGATGGGCCTTCTTTTGAATCTTCACTAGTAGCAACACCATCTTCAGAAATGATATTACCTTGAACATGTATTAGTTTCTTTTTCTCAAATACTTTAGGTGCAGTATTAGAAATAAACTGCTTACTGATTTCTCTTGTGCTCTCAAGCCCAACTTTTACGGCTTCTTTGGCATTATTCACGAATGATTTTTCAAAGGGCTTTACATGGTCAGAGAGTTTTTCAAATAGTGTATCCCCATTTATAGGAATAGATAAAATAACAAAACTCACAGAGAAAGCAATTACTGACTTAATAAATATTTTAATTATACCAATCAATTCTAGTTCTCACTTAATTTATGAAAGTTTCCAAAAAATGAAATATTAAAATTTAAGTCAAACCCTTGAACTTTAAGCTTATAGGCCTTAGAGAAATTTAATGAACCTTTTTCAACTGTTAATTCTTGGATTTTTTCAAATCGAGCTTCATCTATTATTTTAGGGATAGAAACATGAGTGAATAGTGCTAATTCTTTATCGATATTAGTAAGAAGATGACCAACCATCAGGTGAGTTATTTCTTTTAGAAGATCCATTTTAAATGGAGTACTAAGTTCAGTAATGTCGTTAATTGAAGTTATAAAATAACCTTTGATTTCACCAGAAACATTGCAACTAGCTTTTAAAAGATTTTTATGACTTTTTAGATCTACTGTTTTGTTTAATCTATTGATTGTAGATTTATCATACAGATTTAATCCCTCAGGTAAAAATTGGGCTAAATTTGGGTTAGGTTGTTTTCTTAAATAATTAAGTTCCATTGTCTATCCTTGTGTGTTTGCCTGCTCAATGACTCTTTCAATTGAGTTGATAAGTGCTTCCTTCTTAAAAGGTTTTTGAAGAAAATCACTTGCACCGGCACTTATAGAAGAAATAATAACATTCTCTTGCGCAATTGATGAAATCATAATTACTGACATTTGAGAGAAGTTACGTCGAAAAAGCTCAGCGAGCTCAATTCCAGAGGTCTCTGGCATGATGCAGTCAATCACAGCTATATCTATTTTACTTTCTTGAGCAATTTTTATGGCTTCACTGGCACTAGCTGCTTCGCCAACAACAGTATAGCCACTTTCAGAAACTAATTCTGAAATAGCTTGTCTTGAATAATCCGAATCATCGACAATCAAAACTGATATATGTGAATTATTAGCACTCATTTCTACCTCATGTATATTCTATCGCGTATTTTAGGGGACACAATCAAATTAAACTTGAGTAGAATAGTTGGGATATACTAGATAGTTATTACAATAATCTAGAAACAAAAAAGCCCCAATTCAGGGGCTTTTTTAATGACTAATTTGTGTGTGGGGTGTGTGTATTAAGCTGCAATAGCATCCGGTTTGGAGCCAGCATCTTTTTTGTCTTTCTTTTTCTTTTCATTTTTCCATCCAACTAAAGCAATCTCTAAAACTTCTTGAATTGTTTTAACTGGAATGAAATTTATTTTATCTTTGTATTCATCAGCGATATCAGCAAGATCTTTAATATTTGTCCAAGGAATGATTACTGTATCAATACC
>CAYGTU010000010.1:9001-30852 GCA_964352945.1 uncultured Bacteriovoracaceae bacterium | reverse complement strand
GTATTTTAATTTTCATGTTAGACTCATTTAGTAGTTTTTTTAATAGTAGAATAAAAGGTGCAATTAATGAATATTAAAAAAGCAGTTATTCCAATTGCTGGCAAAGGGACAAGATTTTTACCTGCAACTAAGCAAATATCTAAAGAAATCATACCAATTCTTAATGTTCCAATGATTCACTATGTAGTTCAAGAAGCGGTTGACTCGGGAATTGAACAAATTATTTTTGTTACAGGATATGGAAAAGAAGAAATAGAAAATTATTTTGATAGAAATTTTGAATTAGAAAAATTTTTAGAAAAAAGTAATAAAATTAAAGAACTGGAACTAATCCAAAAAATTGGAAAAATGGTTGAGTTCACGACCGTAAGACAAAAAGAACAACTTGGTCTTGGTCATGCTGTTTTAATGGCCGAAAATTGCATTAATGATGAAAAGTTTGCTGTTCTACTAGGTGATGACATTATTATAAATTCTAAGCCTGTTACTAAACAATTAATTGAGGTTTCAAAAGAACACTCAGCATCTGTGATAGGTGTTATGGAAATTCCAAGAGAACACACCAAAAAATACGGTGTCGTTGATGGTGATAAAATAGATTCTAAAAATGTTAGAATGAAAAAAATGATTGAAAAACCAGATCCAAGTGTTGCTCCTTCGAATCTTGCAACACCAGGCAGGTATATTTTAGATAAAAATATTTTTAAATACCTTCATGTTATCCCAAGAGGTGCCGGAGGCGAGTACCAATTAACTGATGCAATTAATGAACTTTGCAAGCACGAAAAAGTTATTGCGAATATTTTTGATGGCAAAAGATACGATACTGGAAGTATGGAAGGCTATTTAGAAGCAACTATTGACTTTGCACTTGATTCTAAAGATTTAAGTGAATTTGCTAAAAACTTAATAAAAAATAAGGCTTCTTTATTATGAAATTATTCTTTTTACTTTTATCATTCTCAGTTTTCGCTCATATACCTTCTGAGGAATCTATTTTAAGAAATAATCAGAAAGAGCAATACGCAAAAGATACAACTGTTTTTAATATTAAAGTTAACTTTCAAGAAAAAGTTGCACCAAAGCTTCCAGAGGGGAATGTCATTGGGGCTCCTGTACAGGAAACGACGACCCTAGAAAAGAAAATAGAAGAAGAGGAAGATGAAATTTTAGAAGAGCATATTGTTAATAAAGAAACATACCTAAAGTATATAACAAAAAATGAACAACAAAAGATTGAACAAATACTTTATGATGGTGAAATTATTCAAGAAAACATTGTAGATTTCAAAGATTTCAGTCTTACGTTAAAGGAAGAAAATAAAAACTTTAATCAACAATTGTATTATTCAATTATTAATATTCTAACGAGATCAGATTCCTTTTATTTTATTAGTTTGATGAAAAAAATTGGAATCGATTTAAAAACAAATAAAGATCTGATTGATTTTGAAAAGAAGGCTTTATTTGAGAAGCAAAAAGACTTTCTTGCGCTAACTAAAAATCTTTCAGAAGAAGAAATAGTAAGTAATAACTTAAAATCACCATTGCTTGCAGAGACTGATGAAGACCAAGAAAAAGTAGATGAATTAGTTAAAAGTAATTGGCTTAAAAAATCACCCAATATAAATTTAATCAAAAGAGGAAATAAATTATACTGGGAAATTAAAACTTCTAATTTTAGTTCTCTCATTGAGAATGAGACACGTAGAATTGAATCGATTGAATTTAGACACGAAGAAGATAGTTATAGTATTAATTTTAATAAATTTTTACTTTTCGAAGGACAGTATGATCTTCCTCAACTTACTTTGATAAAACAAAATGGAAATATTATTTTTGAAATTAATATTCTTAAGATTTTCAATTTCGATGAGTCAGATGACAATATTGCGAGAAGAAGATCAATTTATTCTAAAAGTATAAAGGATAATGAAGAAAAGAAGGGGCAAATAGATCGCCCCGAATTTTTGTTATAATCTAAACTTTTATTTTTCCAAAAAGAATATCGTAATACATTCTAAAGTCAGCAGCTAAGCTATAAAAAGGATGCTTGAAAGTTGCAGGCCTATTCTTTTCAAATCCAAAGTGACCTATCCAAGCAAACAAATATCCGGCTAAAGGTATAAAGAAAAACAATTTAAAGTTATTTGTGGCAAACATAACGGCCAAAAGAATAAAAATAATTGTTGTTCCTATAAAATGAAGAATTTTACAGATTCTATTTTCATGCTGAGATAGATAAAATGGATAAAACTCAGCAAAGCTATTGAAATTACTAGTTTTCACATGTCCCCCTTACGTAAAAATCTAAAATATCATATCTATTTGTATGCGTAATTATCAAGGATTAATAAAATTACTCAAGTATTTTTATCTATTACCGATAAAACATATGGAAAAAGATTTTTCAGGAGAAAATACATGAAAATACAAACACTTATAATGCTAATATGCTGTTTGATTTTTAATTCATACGGACAAGATAGTTATGTGAAAGCATTACTTGGGTCCCAGGTTTCTCCATCTTCAACATCAAATGCCACAGGTGTAACAGTAGATGTAAGTGGTCCTACTCAATACGCAAACAGTGTTCTTTGTGGTGCTGAAGATCAGACCTCACTTCCAATTGAATATCTTTCAGCTCTATTCCATGAAAAAGGTGCAAAGCTTGATATTAAACATGATTCAAAAGACGGATCACTTTATTTACTAGTTCCTAAAATGAAAGCAAATTGTAATAACATGTTTGCTTGGTCATTAACGCCATCAATATCAGATCCAGTTGAATATTATATAGAAGCAAAATTTGTATCACCACCAACAAGTGGTAAGTACGATGTAAAAGATAAAGATTTTAAAACGATGAATGATATTGGTAATTATGAGCCAACATTAGATGGTTTTAGAAAGTGTCTAGAAGAAAGTAAAATTATAACAAACGCAGCATTGCAATCACGATCATCAGTTAAGTTAAGCAGTGAAGTTAATAAAACTGGAAAAGTATATCTATCTTCTGTTGGTCCTGTAGGTGAAGTAATCGGAAATCATCCAGGTAAACCAGATGAATGTAGAAAGGTAAGTTTCTTTGAAAAAGATGAAGATGGAAAAGATGTCTTATCTTTAGCGCATTCAAAGGAAATGGAAGAAAAAGATGCGGCCGTGGCAATTTGTAATAAAAATGATTATAGAGAAATTAATAAACATATTAATGAGTTTACCACTTTTAGAGAATTATTAATTCAAACGCGAGATAAACTTTTAGATCAAGAATATAAAGTATTGGCAACGAAAATTAATGCAGCCAAAGCAGGATCACTTCCTGAGCTAACAGCAGCAGAGTTGGAAGTTGTTAGTGATTTTAAATCAATGATATTTGACCCACTTTTAAAGAAAATTGAAAGTAAGTATGTTGAATTTAAAGAAGCAACAGGGGCTGCTCAAAAAACTAAAAAAGCAGAGCTACTAGCTTTAAAAACAAAATTAGCTTCGTATTTAAAAACACCTTATATAGATACTAAATCAATAAGTAATCTTGATAATAGTGGTAACTTTGAAGTTTCATTAACATTAAAAACAATGAAAGCTTATCAAACAGAATTTAATAACATTGGAAATGTTTTCAAAACTGAATATAGAACTCCAGATGAAGCAAGAGCTTTAGCTGACATTGCAATTAAGGAAATTGAAGCAAATCAACCATCAATCGTTAGAGATTTTGATATAGCTAATTGTAGAATTTTTGGAACAAGTGATGCTGTCTATGACAAAGCAGATAATAGAAGAAATAGAATTAAATTAAGAACTGAAAACTATACAGCTGAAATACAAGAACTTGTAGCTGAAATGAATCAAAAATGTAATCGCTATTATGTAAATCAACAGAAATGTTATTACGAATATAGCGAGACAATTACTGACCTAAAAGTGCAATTAAAAAAGGCTAATGAATACGATGCTAAATTAGCTGAGAAATATGAAGCAGAAGGTGATCGTATTGCGAATATGGAAGATAAGGCCAAGAAAAAATGTGGTGATGATCTAGTTGTAGCTGACGATGATAGTGATGATGATGACGACGATGATGATTCAGCAAGTACCACACCTCAGTATAGTTTTAATTATGATGGTGGCGGAAATAATAATCAAGCGATGATGTTACAAATGATGCAACAAGGTCAGCAAAATCCTATGATGATGAATCAACAGAATCCAATGATGATGAATCAGCAGAATCCAATGATGATGAATCAGCAGAATCCAATGATGATGAATCAGCAGAATCCAATGATGATGAATCAGCAAAATGGTTTTAGCTTTAATTCAGGTATGAATAATATGTATCAAAATCCAATGATGATGAACCAGCAGAATCCGATGATGATGAATCAACAAAACCCAATGATGATGAATCAACAAAACCCAATGATGTTTAATAGTTTTAATCAAAATCCTATGATGACTAATATGTATGGGCCGCAAATGCAAATTAGCGGCGGCATGAATAGTATGTATCAAAATCCTATGATGTTTAACGGAATGGGTATGCAAGGTGGAATGGGCATGCAAGGTGGCATGGGTATGCAAGGCGGTGGCGGATATAATTTCAACTCAGGCGGTGGCATGGGTATGAATAATATGTACCGAAATCCTGCTTATATGTACGGAAATTAAAAATCAATTCCTAATCTCATACCAAAAGTATAAGAATTTGTTAGATCGATATCTCCAGCGGCACCATCGTATGCGTAGTATTCACCAACATTATGGTAACCAAAGTAACCACTAAAAACAGTTGAAGTATTCCAGTTGTAATCAAAACTAAAATCAAATTCCACACCCATATCGTCAGATTGGTCACCACCAGCAGCATTTACATAAGCTTGAGCTTCATGATTCCACCATGGATCCCCAGCAGAAGCAACTTGATCTGCTTTGGCCATGATTAGAGCAAAGTTTAGGGTCCAGTTGTTCGTGTAATATGATGAATAAAGTTTAGCAAATTTAGCATTTGATATACTTGAATCATAAAGAGTTGATCCAGCCGAAGTACCAGCAACAGCAGATAAGTTATATTTAAACATTAACTCAGCAATTTGAAAGTTTGGATGTAGGTATGTTGCTCCAAAGTCATCAGAAGTAGCATCATCACCTTTAACAGAACCAACAAGTAAACCGAAGAGCCATTTTTTACTTTTTTCATACTTTAAATCAGCAAGAACAGAAGTTGTTTGGTAGTTTTGCTTATCAACGGCAGTATAAATATTACCAGCGTTACCAGTCATCATTGGAACTTCAAGTTCAAACGTAAATTTTCCAAATTCTTTTTTTGCATAAATATCAATTAAGTTAACAGAGATATTTCCTTGAACACCAGCAGCACCATTAATTAGCGTATTGCTTGATCCAGCTGAACGTGAACTATAAAGAATACCAAAAAGCATGTTCTTATCAGGGTTATCATAAAGTAAAGTCACACCCATTTCTGAATAATCAGTATCGCGAGTTAAGGATTCAGTATTAAACTTAGCCCAATAAGGAGTCATGATAAGTTTACCAAAATTTAACTCGGCTTCAGCTCCGTCAAATATAGATTGGAAACGATCAAATGATTTCTTTCCGTTGTTAAAAAGTGCACCCATACCCCAGTGCTTAGTAAATTTACCAATTCTATAAAGTGCAGTGTCAGTGTAGAGTTCTGTGTAAATTAGATTTACGTTCAAACCTTTTCCATTAGCATTTCTTGTCGCAGCAACAAAACCAGAGTTTGTTGCTGCTGCAGTATTACTTAAAGCAGTATCGTCTCCGAAAAATCCACCTTGATTTGCACCAGTGGTAAGTTGTCCAAAAACACTAACGCTATCATTTACAATAATTGTTGGATTAAGTTTTAAAACATAGTTTTGAAATATAGCTAAATTGCTAAAACCATTAGTATCTATAAGCTGTGAATCATTAGCAACAGTTGGAGCAGTAGAATCATCAGAGCGGTTATAGTTAACGATTCTTGAAAAATCTAGGGCAAAAGTCCCTGACCAATCTATTGGTAAGGCCAAAGCTAATTGGCTAATCGTTAATGTAACTAGTAATAAAATCTTTTTCACTAAATGCTCCTAATTCTCTGCTATTATTCTTGATCGATTTGATATAGTTTTAGCCAAAATTCTATACTAAATTTTCATGTGTTGTATATAAATTCATAGGGTTTATCATAGTTATAATGAGAAAAATAAAGATCATTTTTGCTATATTCATGCTCGCTGTGTCACTATTTGGTGTATATGTGTTCGCTGTTTTGTTAGATGTGGATGAGATGTTTCTAACGCAAGACAAATCTTTGGAAAAAGAAATTCCATTTTTGATTGGCGCACAGACAGGTCAAAAGCATTTTAAAGATTTTTTTAACTTTACGACTGAGACAAAAGAGTACGATTACTGGATTAAAGAGGCTCTTGATTCTCAAAAAATTGAACTAACTGATAATAAAATTGAATTTCTTGGTGATGTAAAAATAAAAGGTCTTTATTCCAATCACTGTAAAAGAATTTATTGTTTCCAAAATAGAACTGAGTTTTCAAAAATTCCTTCAAATCTTTGGAAGGCCCTAATAGGAACAGAGGATATTAGGTTTTTAGAACATAAAGGCGTTGATTTGAAATCAATTTTACGAGCCTTATATGTTGATATAAAAGAAATGAAATTTGTTCAAGGTGGATCAACAATAACCCAGCAGTTAGTAAAAAATATCTTTCTTACAAATGAAAAATCGCTTGAAAGAAAATTAAAAGAAGTCATTATTGCAATTTATATTGAGTATTCTTATAAAAAAGAAGAAATCCTACAAGCTTATCTCAATGAGCAAATGTGGGGAAGTTTAAATGGTATAAGAATAATGGGCCATCAAGCGGCTTCACTTTTCTACTTCAATAAATCTTCAGATAAACTTAATGAAGTTGAAGCAACAGCTTTAATTAGTATGTTAAAAGGACCATATTATTATTCTCCACTCACAAATCTTGATAGATTGATTTCTAGAACAAAAGCTCAATTTGATAAACTTGTTGAGAAAGATCTTTATTACTCAAAGAAATCTAATTTTTGGTCAGATTCCGAATGGAAAACGTGGCAAGCAGAATTAATAAAAAGAGTTGATTCAAATATTTTTAAAGACATTTACTTAACTTCTGTAAAAGAAAATAAAATTAATAAATTTGAAATCTACACTTGGTATAGGGGAATAAGCTACGTTAGAGAAATTTTAAAAAATAAAATTGATGACAAAGATTTTGCCTTTAAAATTAAAAGATCAAAATTAAATTGCCTCGATTGCAAAGATTTAAATATCTATTCAAAGTTTGAAAAGAGCTTAGAAAAAGGAATTTCAGAAGAGAGACATCAAATAGGAAGTATTTTTAAGCCCATTGTTTATCAGAATTTTTTGAATGAAGGTTATAAAAGAGATAGATTGGTTTCAACAGCAGACATTGAGATTCAATTAAAATCAGGTAAATGGAAACCAAGAGATTCTGAATCAAAAGAGGCTGAAATTCCGCTCGAACAGGCTCTTCAGCAATCAAAGAACAAACCCTTTATTAGGCTTTGTAATGAATATGGATTTGAGCATATTCAGACATATTTACAAATTTTAAATATACCCAATTTAAAGTTACCTTTAAAAGAATACCCGGCTCAGTTGTTAGGTGCTTTAGAATTAAGTGTGGGTGAGGTAAATAGGATCTATACTGGATTTATTGAAAATGTATGCAATAGGGTAAACTCTGAAGTTCTTGAATGGAAAAATACTGTTTTTGATATTCTGTCTGATCCAACAAAAACAACAATTTCTCATATTGTTCAAAAAGATATTTCTCGTATTAAGTTTTTTGGAAAAACTGGTACATCAAATAATGGAAACGATACTTGGTTCGTTAGCTTTGACGGGTCGCATCTAACTACGATTTGGGGTGGTGTTGAATCTGATAAAGCGGAGTCTAAAACCCTGATTTCTGGTGCAAGCAGTGCTTTTAGACTTTATCAATTCTTTGTGGCCAACTCAGCGAGGAGACCAAGAGAGCTAGGATGCTCTGAGATTAGCATGCCATAAAATTCTTGTCATATTTTCAATACTTATATATAAATAATCAAAGAAATTTAGGGGTGTCGACAAGTGGTTAAGTCATCAGTTTTTGGTTCTGACATACGTAGGTTCGACTCCTACCACCCCTGCCACTTCATCGCGAGGCCTCAGTGAGAAGAATTGTTTTAGTTTCCGGCAGATCAAACGCCAAACTCTCAAAGAAAATTTCTGACTTTTTAGACATCCCCCTCGTAGATCCACAAGTAAAACAATTTGCAAACGGTGAAATTTTTTGTGAAGTTGAGAAAAATGTTCGTGGAGCAGATGTCTTTGTAATTCAATCTACGATACCACCAGTAAATGATAATTTAATGGAATTGTTAATCATGATTGATGCTCTTAAGAGAGCTTCAGCAGCATCGATTACAGCAGTAATTCCTCACTTTGGATATTCAAGACAAGATCGTAAAGCTTCACCAAGAACTCCAGTTACAGCAAAATTGGTTGCTGATCTATTAACTGTTGCTGGTGCATCTCGAGTTATGACTATGGATATTCATGCAGGACAGATACAGGGATTTTTTAATATTCCTTTTGATAATATTTTTGCTTCTCCTGTTTTGTTAAGTCACCTTCATACTATCAAAAATGATAAAACAATTTGTGTTTCACCAGATTCTGGTGGTGTTGAAAGAGTTAGACATTACGCTAAGAAACTTGGATGTGATCTTGCGATGATTGATAAAAGAAGAACAGGGGCAAATGTAGCAAAGGCAATGAATGTTGTTGGAGATGTTGCTGGTAAGGACTGTGTTCTTATTGATGATATGATTGATACAGCAGGATCATTAGTTGAGGCAGCAGCAGCTTTAAAAGCACATGGTGCGGGAAAAATATATGCAGCTGCAACTCATGCTGTATTTAGTGGTCCGGCGATTGAACGTATTGCAAACTGTAAAGATTTTGAACAAGTTATTGTAACAGATACTATTCCCTTATCTGATGAAGCATCAAAGGTAAGTAAAATCAAAGTAATTTCAACTGCAGAAATTTTATCTAAAGCAATTCACAGAACTTATAATCACGATTCTGTAAGTTCACTTTTTGTATAATTAAAATGATTAAGTTAATAGTAGCCCTTGGAAATCCTGGAACTGAGTATTTAAACACTCGACACAATATAGCTTGGCTTGTTTTTGACGAATATTCTCCATTGGGCGGTAGTCATTGGAAGTCAAAGTTTAAAGGGTTTTACACAGAGTTAGATATAAAAGGTGAAAAAGTTTATTTTTTAAAACCTCAAACCTATATGAATTTGAGTGGAGAAAGTGTAGAGCCACTAAAAAGTTTTTTTAAAATAAACGCAGATGAAATACTAGTAATACATGATGAGTTGGATTTACCTTTTGGCCAAATAGTTTTTAAAAAGGGTGGAGGCTTAGCAGGACATAATGGATTAAAGTCTATCGCAGCCTGCTTAGGAACTCAGGAATTCTTAAGATTAAGAGTTGGAATTGATAGACCCGTACATGGCTCTGTATCATCTTGGGTCTTATCTCGTTTTGATGATGAAATAGGTTTAAAGATTTTATTAGAAAAAATGAATAATGTTTTAAATGATGTTTTAAATATTGGCTTTGAAAAAGCCTCAGGTAAATATAGTAAGAAAAATTTAATTACGGAGTAATGATGGGTTTAAATATTGGTATCGTAGGTCTTCCAAATGTTGGTAAATCAACAATCTTTCAAGCAATAACTAGTGCGCCAGCCGAGGCTGCAAACTATCCTTTTTGTACAATTGAACCAAATGTTGGAATTGTAGAAGTTCCAGATGAAAGATTAACAAAAATCACAGGATTTATTAAGCCTCAGAAAGTTATACCTGCGGTAGTAGAGTTTGTAGACATTGCTGGATTGGTAAAAGGTGCTTCAAAAGGTGAAGGACTTGGTAACCAATTTTTAGGTCACATTAGACAGGTTGGAGCAATTGCACATGTTGTACGTTGTTTTGAAGATGATAATATTATTCACGTGGATGGAAAAATTGATCCTGCCAGTGATGTTGAAACAATAAATATCGAATTATGTTTTGCCGATTTAGAAACGGTTGAGAAAAGAATTTATAATTTAGGTAAGATGTTAAAATCTGCTGATAAAAATGTTCAGACTCAAGCAAAACTTACACAGCCAATTTTAGAGCAATTAGCAAAAAATCTGGGTGATGGGATTGCTGTAAGATCATCGAATCTATCAGAAGAAGAAATTGCACTTATAAAAGATTTACATTTGATAACTTTAAAACCAATGCTTTATGTTTGTAATGTTGATGATGATACAATTTCGCAAGACAACGATCATGTTAAAAAAGTGAGAGAGCTTGCTCAAAAAGATAATGCTTCTGTTATTTTAATTTGTGGTAAAACAGAATCAGAAATTGCTGCTATAGAAGATAAAGAAGAGAGAAAAGAATTCTTAAATGAAATGGGCATAACTGAATCGGGCCTCGATAGGTTAATTAAAGCTGGCTACGATATTCTTGGATTGAAAACTTATTTTACTGCAGGTGAAAAAGAGGTTAGAGCTTGGACTTTTGAGTCTGGGTTTAAGGCTCCTCAATGTGCAGGTGTAATTCATACTGATTTTGAACGAGGTTTTATTAAAGCAGAAGTTTTTCACTGCGAAGATTTATTTAAATTTGAGTCTGAAGCTAAAGTTAAAGAGAATGGAAAGTTTAGAATCGAAGGTAAAGAATACGTTGTTAAAGACGGAGATGTTATGCACTTTAGGTTTAATGTTTAAAACCAAGTGAGACATCAAATATTTGATTCATGGATTGATCGTCATTGATGACTTTCTTTTCCTTTATTAGTTTATAAAAAAAGATATTTCTAAAAATTAACTTTACGTAATTTTTTGTTTCATCGTACGGAATGTTTTCAATGTTATGTAAAATACTTTCATGAAACAAGAATTTTTCTCGCCATCTATGTACACGATTTTCACCAGCATTATAAGCAGCGAGAGAATAAACAAGATTACCTTCAAACATTGACATGAGTTCTTTAAGATATGTTACACCGATATTGATATTCTTTTTTGGATTTTCTAATTCTTCAATTTTTATACGATTATTAAACCTCTTTGCCGTCCCTGGCATTAACTGCATCAAACCTCTGGCCCCAACAGGTGAGACTGCCTCTGCATTAAAACCGGATTCTTGTCTAATTAAACTTATAACAATAACGGGGTCAATATCCTTGAAATCAAAAATGAAATTTGTATATTTAGGCAATGGGAATAATTTTTCTAAGATAAAAGTATTTAATTCAACCGTTTTTGAACTGATTGCTCTGTAAAGATTTGTAAATGATTTTATATGTTGGTTACTTTTATGCAAAATTTCACTTAAGAGTAAAATTGTATCTTGTTTTGCCATCGCTTTTGGATATTTTTTATTAGTAATAGATTCAAAATTGGAAAGCACATAATCTATCTCGCTACTTAAAAGATATTTTTCATCTATTTTTGACCAGATATAGATTCTTTTAAAAGCGAGTTTAGCCTTAGGTGTAAGATGCTTAGCCACCATTCAACTAACATTCAAGTAAGTCTTAAAAAATTTATCGATAAAAGTTGAATATTCTTTTTCTTCAAGCTCTCTCCGTAAAAGTTTACTTGAAATAATGGAATAGTAACTTAAGGGTGAATTATTAATTAATTCTTTAAATACAGGAACACTTTTGTCTTTCTCACCTTCTGAATAATGAGAGTAAGTTACCCAAAACTTTAATCTGTCAGAGTCAACATTTTCTACTTTAAAATCAGGGAAGTTAGAATAAAAGTTTTTTATAGCGTCATCATAATCTAAATCATTAATAAAACTCCAAAGATAATTATACTGAGCTCTTTCTTTTAATGTTTTATTCTTAGTTTTTGCTATTTCAAGAAATATTTTTCGTGAATACTTAGTTTCTTTTCTTCTAAGTAGGTACTTGCCTAGGGATAAGAGTTTTTCAGAACTGCCGTAACTATCAAATGATTCATGCATTTTTGCATAGGCTAATATTTCATCTAGAGATTCAACATAGCCAGATGTCAATGAATCGAAGTTAGAGTAAAAATCTTTAATTTGGAGAGATAGAGAATATTTTATTAAGTAAGAATTCAATTGCCCTGCAAAACCATTTTTTTGTAAATGTGATGTTAGTTTTAAACTGATATTGTGGTGTTTTATTAATGAAGATGAAGGATTTGTTTTACTCAGAATATAGTCTTCAACCAGCTTGTTTATTTTATTATTTTTAGATTCTAGCTTTCTCAAGTTTTCTAGGAAAAATGAGTTATTATCTAATCTATCGATATGTTCCGAAATATATTTATAGTTAATAACTGCATTCTTAACTAGAAGTAATTTGCTAATAATTTTGTAATCACAAACCTTCATTACATATTGTTCAAAAACCTTTTCTATATTTTCTGAATTTTTACTTTTACTTTTGTTTTTGTTGCACAAACTAAATGTAGTAGGATAACGAGATTGATTTATTTTTTGAATTTGTTCAATCCATGATAGATAATTTTTAAATGATTGAGAATTTTTAATACTTTTATGTGTTCTATTTATGATGTGTGAATTAAATCCATTTTCATCAATTAAGGTGATTAATGTTTTTATATTATTTGCTGCTTTTAAGTCAGATCTTGATATGTTGTACAGTGAACTAGCGAAAGAACGATTTATTCCTAAAAAAATTACGAATATAATTAAATACTTATTCAAAAAATTGCCTCCTGCAATTTAAAAAATATATTGAGTAGTTACGTCCTAAACTACTTTTAAATTATATCATCTTTAAAAAAGAATATTAAGGAATAGGTTATTCCGACTTGTATCGTTCTTGAATCTGTGTAAGTTTTTCAGTGATTTTATGTAGTACTGGTTTTTTATCCTCAGGTATTACCACACTTAGGTTTCTAATATAGGAATTAACTTCAGCTATGTATTCAAAATCACTTTCGTAATCTTCAATAATTTTATCGAAGGCAAGATTATAGTCATGAGCTAGTTCAGGAAAATTATCACCTCTTCTAAAAAATAATTCCTCTGGTTTTTTTCCATTAGCTATATTTTTTAAAAAGTTTCTCAATTTATAGAGTGGACCAGCGACCCTGTGCGTCACAAAGATGCAAACTACAAAAGCTATTCCACAATATATAAGTAATACAACTGTAAGCCAGAGAAGGATGTCTTTTCTCATAATCTCTAGGCCCTGCACGTTATTGGGGGCAAACTTAAATAAAGTATTGAAAAGAGCGAAAATAATCCCGTTATATACAGCACCAATAATGAAGATAAAACTTATAACCATTACAGAAAATTTAAGCTGAAAATTTGGATTTATGATGAAAATACTTCTCTTATATCCGCTCACATTTATACCTTTTCTAAAGTTTCTTTATATAATAGCATATGGGAAATTTTTGTAAATTATAGAAGGAAAACGCTGCATATGAATAATATCGAAAACGTAATCAAGACAATTAATAACCCCCTTACTGGCAAGACTCTGTTTGATGAAAATCGTTTAATCGAGTACAAAGAAACAAATGGTGTTCTGACGGTCTCTTATAATCGAGATGGCATTTCACCTAAAGATAAAAGAAAGATAGAAAGTGATATAGTTGAGAAGTTCGCTTCGCAATTTTCAATTGAAAATATAAAAGTTTCAACTCATTCAAAAGACTCAGCAGATGTTTTTAAAAATGTTGATGCTCCATCTAAACCTCAAGAAGAGAAAGCTCCAGCGCAACTTAAAGTTGGTCATGGTGCCATTGGAAATAAAAAGAAAGTTCCAGGTGTTAAAAATGTAATAGCTATTGCTTCAGGTAAAGGTGGAGTTGGAAAATCTACAGTAACCGTAAACCTTGCTTTGTCTCTAAAGAGACAAGGATTTAAAATAGGTATTATTGATGCAGATATTTACGGTCCTTCAATTCCAATGATGTTGGGCTCACGTGAAGCTAAGCCTGAATCAAATGAAGATAAAAAAATAATCCCTATTTCAAAAGAAGGGATTTCATTTATCAGCTTTGGACTTTTTATTGAAGAAAAAGATGCTGTAATTTGGAGAGGCCCAATGCTTGGGGGAGTTTTAAATCAATTCCTTTTTGATGTTAAGTGGGATGATCTTGATTATCTTTTAATCGATCTTCCTCCAGGGACAGGTGATGTTCAATTATCAATGACACAAAATACTCATGTTGATGGAGTTGTCATTGTTTCAACTCCGCAAGACATAGCACTATTAGATGCTTTTAAAGCTTATAGTATGTTTGAAAAAATGAATATTCCAGTAATTGGAGTTATAGAAAACATGTCTTCATTTATTTGTGATAACTGTGATGAAGAACATTTTATTTTTGGAAACTCTGGTGCAGAAAAGAAAACAAGCGAAATGGGTATCAACTTTCTTGGGAAAATACCACTTGAAACTGCGATGAGAGAATGTGCTGATAAGGGAACTCCTTACATGAGTGTAGAATCAAATTCAAAAAATAAAGGATTTGAATCTTATACAAAAATTTCTCAACTAATTTCTTCAAAGTTTTCTAAAGAAGAAAATGTAGAAAGTGGTAAGCCAGGATTTTTCTCAAAATTTTTAAGGTAATATGTTAAAAGAATTTTTTGATACAATTGAAAAGCAAATGATGTCTAAATTTACAGGCAAGTTTAATTTATTATCAAAAAAATCAAATCAATTCCTAGGACAACTACATTTATATAATGGCCTATTAATTTATTCTACGTTCAAAAATCTAAAAGGATTAAGGTCATTTTATTCTATATGTTACGAATACTCCTTAGGAAATTTGAATTTAGTTTTAGAAGCAGAAATTATTGACGATTCTATTAAAAATATTCATTTTCCATTTTCTGTATTGAAGAAAAAATCTGAGTTTATTATTGAGACCTTCCAGAAGAACAAAGGCAAGGCACCTCCAAAATCTATTAATTTGATGATTGATCCTGCCTTTGTAGATAGTGAGGTTAATATCAATCAAGACGAATTTGAAACGTTACTAGAAATTAAAAAATATCCTAATATTGGGGAGTTATTCGAAAAATCCTACTTTACAGAACAGGAACTAACGAATAATTTAGTGTCACTTAGAAAGAAAGAAACCGTAAAGGTTTATAAATAGGAAAATATTATGAAAGATCAAAAATTTAATCAAGGTGAACTTAAAGAATTAAAGGTTAACATTGAAAAAGACGTAGTTGAATCAGTTCATTTTATGGCCCAAAATACGGATTATTCAGCTGATGACATAGTGGTGATTGCCCTTAGAAGATTCATTTCTTGCCACGCTGATTACATGAATGTTACGCCTAAAACAGACTTAGAGTCTTAAAAAGTGCCAGCAGACTTTAGTGGAAGCACCGTTTCCATTTTAGTCTAGTGGCACCGATTTATTAATCATTGAACATTTCATTATTTTTTCCCCTTATTTACTAACTTAAACTTGCAAAATGTAGATTTATCCGTTTGGCTAGATCTTGCAAATCCTAATCCGTTCGCATTCTTTTCCATTTGTAAATCATTCAACACTCTAATTTTTGTATTAACATAAGCTTTAACTAATTCATCCATTACCCAAGTCGTACCTCTTTCAAAAACATAAGATAAGCAATTTTCCATTTATTCCAAAGCATGAAGTTAAAAGAGAAAGTAATAGAAGTGAGATTAGCAATTTCAACATGGCCCTCCATGGCAATATATTATCTAAAAAATATATTCAAGCTCTAATACATCACTATAAAAACCATTTCGTTCTATGCCTAAAAACTTATTTCCAGATTTGTAATACAATGTTCTACTATCGATTAGTCCTAATGGAAATTCAAATTCAATTTCTCCTGTAGTTAAACTAAATCCTGCAATGTTTCTAACTTGGGAGTTATTTGAATCATTAATTGTAGTAATATAATAACCATTTTGTTCATCTATAGTATTCGAATCAATGGTTTCTGGTAATAAAACGCCCGAAGTATAAGTTTTTATGACACGAATTGATCCATCTGATAAATTTTGCTCAACAAATTCTCTTAAAAATGTTGTTGAATTTCTTCTAAATCCTATTAGATTACCAGAAGAGTTGACCACAGCATGATCAATTAAATTGTCTGGAAAGCTTGATGATATACTTCCTGATGCCGCATCAATAACGTAAGAAGAGGTTGTTCCATTATTAGTTAATCTTAATGCGATAAAATTACTCCCAGAATTATTGGAGCTAGTATAAAAATTTGATGCATCAAGTGTATAGCCTGAATAGTCACTTAGCTCACTCGGAGCCTTGAATTCACCACCGTCTAAATTTACCTTTCCAAATTTTAATTTAGAGTCATCATAATAAAAAAAGGCTATTTCTAAACCTGAAAGAGGTACATTTTTAAATGTACCTCTTCTATAAGAATAATAAGTCAAAACGCCAGTATTACTATCTACATAATTAAAACTTCTTGAACTGGTTGATGAAAATGAAACTGCAATTAAGTTATTGCCTTGAGAATTATAAATCCATTCTTTAATGCTTCCATTACCAAGTAGGGTCCCAGCTTGGTTTATAAATGTTTTTGCTAGTCCTATTGGTGCTGTTGTTGGTAGAGAAATATTTACAGTGATAGAAAATGGTAAACTTGTTTTTCCATTACTATCTTCAACGGTTAAAATGATTGTCCATAGTCCGCTATCTGTAAACGATGTATCAGATAATGCGTTCTCAGTACTTTGGGGGGATTTATTCGATGAAGAATGAGAAAATGAGTAATCATAAGAAACTATGGATGCGCCACTTGGAGACATTGAAGCTGTAGCGTCAAGATGAACAACAGAACTATCTATACTATCAATAATTGCGGTAAAAGAAGCAATAGGATTTTCTGTTTCACTAATAGTTATTTTATCAGTAACAGCAATACTTTTTTTTCCCTCTGAGTCTGTGACGATTAAGGAAATTGTCCATACCCCTGAATCATTAAATGATGTATTAGTAATTTCATCAACAGTAAATAAATCAGGCTTTGAAGCATTTCCATTGTGAGTAAATTTATATTGATATGAAGAAATTTCTAATCCGGAAGGTGAATATGAACCTGTTGCATCGAGCTTAACAATATTGCTTATAAGAGGGTCCACTTCCGTTTCAAGTATTGCTATTGGTGGGTCAACTCCCCTTACAATAGTAATTGAATGAGATACAGGTTCGCTTTGATTTCCAAATTCATCCTCAACAACTAATGATATTGTCCAATTTCCTGTTTCTTCTAATGTAAATATAGTTTGTGGTAATTTAATTTCATTACTTGTTATCAGGCCACCGGGACTAATAATTGTATATAAATAATTAACTATCTCTCCCCCAGTAGTCGAATGAGAAGCAGAAGCATCAATATTAACACTTGTATTTATATCTGGATCTACCGTAGCCTGAAAAAAGGCAATTGGATTTTCTTGTTTGAGTAAGTCTGCAGTGGATTTAATTTTTGAAATAACAGCAAATTTTAAATCTTCAAAGCTATGACCACTAGAGCCTAAGTTCATACCAAGAGAATTTAAGTAGGTTTGCGTAAAGCCATGGTTTGTTAATCTATCCAATATATCTCTCTTGTCAAAAAGAGGTTCTGCAGAATCTAAGTCAAAATAAGAAAAAGAACCTACATTTAAAAATCGAATTACATCTAAATCATTTGTAATCCAGTCTGATTTAGGAACAACTTTAGAACTAGGTGAGCTTTCAGGGGAGGCTACTTTTAAATTAGCTATATTTGAAATTTTCGGTTCTCCCTCATCTTCAAGCTCTTCATAGACTCTATTAACAAGGAGATTTCCTTGAGAATGGGAAATCACCAAGACATTTTTATTATTAGTTAAGGTCCCTTTAATTTTACTTTTTAACTCAATAACATCTAAATTTTCGTTTAAAATTAGCTGATTAACATTATCACTGTCTGGACTCATTATTTTCCATAAATCCAAATGGGTAAAACCTTCTACGACTAGATTTAATCCATGGGTTATACCGTAGGCAATTTGAAAAGCTCTGTCTTGTTTAAAATTTGCTTCCGTTATTAGTTTCTGGGCAAAGGATTGAATTAAGTCAAGTGCTCCTTCTGTTTGGTTATGGCTAAGTACATACGTTACTCCATTGGCATCTATTTCGTGAGAAATATTTAATTTTTGAAGTTTATCTCTTGCTGTGCTCGCTTCAGATTTTTTATTTAAGATTCCATTAACAAATATAACATCTGTTCCCGCTGCATTGACCAGAGAGCAAAAGAGAAAAAACAATGAAGTTACAATAAATAATTTAGTTGTTTTTTTCATTTTGCTCTCCAGATATCTTCTTTAGTTGCTTTTTTATTGCAGTATTCACTTCCATCACTAAATTGTGATCTTGAATCCCCTTGTCCATGAAAATTTGAATCAGACTTAAGTTGAGCCTTCACACGAGCTTCGGTATTCATAAAAATGGCATCCATTATATTGGATTCATTTAGTGCTTTTTGACTATCTCCCAAAGTATAGCTCAGGCATTCAAATGAAAATAAGTAGTCATATGAGCTTATAATTGATTGCTCCTTATCTTCAGCATTTAAAAGCTCTAATTGCTTATTTTTAGCCAGCTTCATCATTTGTATCTTTGTCGAAGGAAATTGAGAGTAATTCTGATTAATCCAAATCTGCACATCATCGCGAACTCCATCATTATCTGAATCAATTCCTGCAAGGGTTTTCATTCCTTCTTCGCCCGGATCAGCAACACCTTGTTGCTTTGAAATTACTGTAATTACAGCTTCTGAAGTTGAAAAGAAACTCGATTTGTAGACACATTTTAAATTCTTGTTTTTAAAAGCTTCAATTGGAACATTAAGAGCTTCAAAACTTAAGTTTAAAACTCCATCAGCTTGTGCTTTTACTCCGTTACAAGTTACTTCCCCCTTTAATTTTTTAAGCTTTTTCTCATCTTTTTCTTCGGTCTCTAAAACAACAGTGCCTGAAACCTTTGGAACAATATTTTCATCAGTAGTTAAAATATAATTATCAATTGGAGCTGATATTGAAATTTTTCCATTTATTCCAAAGCATGAAGTTAAAAGAGAAAGTAATAGAAGTGAGATTAGCAATTTCAAGATGGCCCTCCATGGACAAAAGAATTTTAGTAATTGAACAAATTAAACCATATGGAATATTTTTTGTAATTATGCAGACATATATACTCAGTTTTAAAGCCTGTTTGTAGTATCAGTACACCAAAATTTAGCTGTCTATATTCTAGACAGCTCGCTTAAAACTGCTCAATCCCTATACTTTACACCCTAAAATACAATGTAATATCAAGTACTTACGCCCTTTTGTTTGGATAACAAGTTGGTACGAACCTTGCTTTATATAAGTCAAACAACTTATATGAGGCGAGATTTATGAAATCTAAAATAGTTGAAATTTTAAACAAATCTAAGAAAGTAGGAGCACTACTTGGCTCAGTAATGGGCGTATTTTTGTTCTTAATTGGTACCTATAATACTGTTTCACTAAACTCTGTGTCTTATATGCAAGACAACGAAATCAAATTCGTAAAAAGATTAGATGAATTATCTAATAAAGTAATAGCTGCAAAAAACAGCTTTAACATGGACTTAATTAATAAGTATGCTGCTCGTGACATTAAAAAAGTACCAGCAAAAAAAGCAGTAAAGTATATAACTGCACCAAGTTCAAGCAATGCTCAGGCTAATTCTGAGCCACAAGAAAAGCAAGATACTTTTGCAGCAGTAATTACTCAAGATTTAGAGTTAGATTTAGTTGAAGTATTTAATTCAAAACTTTTTAAAGCAGGATTAACTCCAAGAGATTTTTCTGGAAAGTTAATGGCATCAAATGGTGTAATTGAATCTTTAGAAGTTGAGTTACCAAATAATCAAACAATCGAAGTTGGATATGCTGAAATGGCAGGAAATGTTTTTAAATATGAGTTAGATGGAACAAGCTATAGTGGAATGATGTATGAAGTAAAAAAAGGTGAATACATGGTTACTCTTGCTAATGGTCCATACCAAGGAACAAGAATGAAGTTTTCTGGAATAGTAGAAGAAGTTTATCCAGAAGAAGCAGATAGAAATGTTGCAAACAATATTCAAGATGAACTAGTTGATGATTATGATAAGCAATTTACAAGTGAAGCTGACCAATACGGAAATCCAGGTGAGAGTTATGTTCAAGAAGCAAAAGTAGCTCCAGTTCAAACTGATAATGGTCAAGAAGGATTTGGATATCAGTTTAATTCAGAAGGTAATGTTCAATAAAAATTAAAGCATAGTGAGCTCTTGTTCTAAAGAGCTCGCATCATAAACACTAATTTTTCCCACCATAACTTTAATTTTTGTAAACGGCATTGGAAGCTTTGCTTGATTCCATGATTTCTCAAAAAGTTTATATCTTTGGGGATAGAGTCTTATCGGAACGACAGGAACATTTTCTTTTGTTGATAGGGCAGGGATTCCATCTTTTACTTTATAAATCGGGCCTCTTGGTCCATCTACGGCCATTGCAAACTTATAACCTTCTTTTACTTTTTTAAAGGCAGCTAAAAATCCAGCAATTGCTCCACGACTTGATGATCCTCTAACAGGTACATAACCAAAGTTGAGAGCAACATTGGTCATGATCTGGCCATCTTTTGAAAGAGAAACAAGTACAGCAATTCCAGAATTTGCAAGGAGTGGAATTATACTTAGTTCATCTTGATGGAAAAAACCAATAAGGAAACGATGTGAAAGTTCTGGTTTTTTGTGTTCAAGATTTTTATAGAATAGTTTTTTATCTTCTTCAGATTTAAAATAGAATTGATATCTCCAAGTGCAACTTAGAAATTTTAAAATATTATAAGCAATATATCCGAGTAGTTTTTCTTTCATAAAAAAAGGCTCACCGAAGTGAGCCTATCGTATTATAAAATCTTTTTAAATTCTTCGGTTAATAGTGGAACGATTTTATATAAATCTCCTACTATTCCATAATCAGCTTTAGTAAAGATAGGAGCATCAGGATCTGTATTGATTGCAACAATACATTTTGATGTTCTCATACCAGCTAAGTGTTGGATTGCACCAGAAATACCGCAAGCGATATAAAGTGTAGGAGAAACAGTTTTACCAGTTTGGCCTACTTGCATATCGTGTGGAGCATATCCAGAATCTACAGCAGCACGAGATGCACCAACTGTAGCACCAAGTACGTCAGCTAATTCATTTAGTATTTTAAAGTTCTCAGCGTTTTTCATAGCTCGTCCACCAGAAACAATAATATTTGCTTCTGTTAGATGCACTTTCTCGGAACCACCTTTTACTATTTCTTTAACCAGAGCTCTAATTGTACCAGCATCAACATTTGCGTCAGCTGCTTCACCAGCACCTGCTGTTGGAGATGCAGATAAACCAAGTGCATTTGGTCTAACGGAAACAAAATGTGGTTTTGGTCCAGTAAGTTCAACTTTAGCTAAACATTTACCAGCAAAAAGTGGTCTTGTTCCAGAGAAGTTATCACCATCAAAAACAAAATTAACTACATCACTAGCACATCCAGCATCAAAGCTAGCTGCTAATCTTGGTAGTAAATCTTTTCCTGTTGAAGTTGCTCCACCAAAAAAATAATCATATGAACCTGAACTAATAAATCCTTTTAAGGCATTTGTATAACCTTCAGGTGAATAA
>CAYGTU010000010.1:0-8991 GCA_964352945.1 uncultured Bacteriovoracaceae bacterium | reverse complement strand
ATAATGTTCAAGATTTGCACCTTTTAATTTGTGAATTTTTCCAGCACCATACTTTGCAAGCTCTGCAGCTTGATCAGCAGCTAAATCACCAAAAGTTACAACATCAATTTTTTGACCCGCTAGTTTCCCTAAAATCTCTAGAGTAACAGGTTTAACTTTTCCATTTGTTTGTTCTGCGAAAACTAATACATTTGCCATATTAAATCACCTTTGCTTCATTTCTTAATAAACCAACAACGTCAGAAACGATACCCGCTTGAGCAGATTCTTCCATTGCATCAAACTTTTTCCCAGCAGCTTTTTCTGGTGGAAGAGTAAAGTTTGAATATTTAACTCTTCTGTCAGCATCACTAACCCCAACATCAGCAAGTGATAAAGTAGTAAGTGGCTTTTTCTTTGCTTTCATAATTCCTGGAAGAGAAGCATATCTAGGAGTATTTAAACCTTTGTTACATGCAACTACACATGGAGTAGCAACTTCATAAACTTCAAGTGCTCCACCTTCAATTTCTCTTTTTAATTTTAATGAACTTCCATTTTGCTCAAAACCTACAACAACAGAAACTGATGGTAAGTTAAGCATTTGAGCTAAAATTTGTGGAACCTGTAAACAGTCATCATCAATCGCTTGCTTTCCAGTTAAAATTAAATCTGGAGTTTTACCCGATTTCTCAATTGCGCCTTTAAGAGCTTTTGCAATTGAATATGAATCTAGATTGTCTTGAGCATCAACTAGGTATGCTTCATCAGCACCCATTGCCATTGCTGTTCTAAGAGCTTCAGTATCTTTAGCACCACCAACTCTAAGAACTGTAACAGTTGATCCAGAGTTTGCTTGTTGAGCTAATAAAGCTTGTTCAACTGCAAATTCATCATAAGGATTCATAATCCACTTGATTGAACTTGTTTCAATAAATGTTCCATCTCCATTTGGAGTTACTTTTGTTTCAGTATCTGGAACTTGTTTAACACATACGAAAATGTTCATGCTATCTCCTTTTTAATTATTTGTTTTTTAAAGTTTCTCTGGCGATTACTAATCTTTGAATTTGTGAAGTACCTTCATAGATTTGAATTAACTTCGCGTCTCTCATTAGTTTTTCAACTGGATACTCTTTACTGTAGCCATAACCGCCGTATATTTGTACCGCATCAGTCGTAATTTGCATACAAGAGTCTGATGCAAAAGCCTTTGCACAACTTGCTATCATTGTATTTTTTTGACCATTATCAAGCATCCATGCAGCCTTATGCGTAAGAAGACGACTTGCTTCAACCTTCATGACCATTTCTGCAATCATATGTGAGACAGCTTGATGTCCAGCAATAGCAACGCCAAATTGTTTTCTTTCAAGAGCGTATTCTTGAGAAAGTTCCATTGCTCTTTGAGCACCACCCAGGGCACTTGCAGCAACTAAAGGTCTTGAATGATCGAGAGTTTTCATCGCAATCTCCCATCCTTCACCTGGTTTACCAATCATATTTTCTTTTGGAACTCTTACATTTTCAAATCTTATTCCACGAGTGTCACTTGATCTGTGTCCCATTTTATCTTCTTTTTTTCCAACTTGAATTCCTTCTGTGCCGCCTTTAACAATTAAAGCACTTATTCCTTTGTGTTTTAGTTTTGGATCAATAGTTCCATAAACAACAAACAAATCTGCATAACCTGCATTTGTAATCCACATTTTTTCACCGTTAATTACCCAGTGATCACCATCTTCTTTAAAAGTAGTTGTGATACCAGCAGCATCAGATCCATTTCCTGGTTCAGTTAAACAAAATGAAGCCATGAGTGGTTTTTCTGTGAATGGAGTTAGAAACTTTTTCTTTTGTTCATCTGAGCCAGCAATTGCTATTGGCAGTAGGGCTAAATCGTTTGCAAGAATAGTTGTGTTCATTCCCATGCAGCCATAAGCAAGTGACTCTGTAATTAATGTAGCATCAATTGTAGTAAATCCTACACCACCATATTCAGCGGGAATACATGTATTCATAAATCCAAGTTCCCAGGCTTTATCAATAATATCTCTAGGAAAAATACCTTCTTCATCATACTTTGCAGCTTTTGGAATCATTTCATTTTTTGCAAATTTTAAAACAGCTTCTTTAATTTCAAGTTGCTCTTGGGTAAGTGAAAAATCCATTAATATCCCTTTATTTCAGATTTATTTATTCAATAACTATAGCCTGCACATCAAATGATGTAGGCATTTTAAAACATTTTTCTAGAGTTTTAAAGAAAGGAAGTTCTTGCAAAGGTTTAACAACGAAACTTCTTTTGTTCCAACTTGGATGCGGTACGGTAAGTGTCTTCTCATTTATGGATTCTAGGCCCCAAAAGATGATATCTATATCAATTATTCTTGGGCCTTTATCAATATCTCTGACTCGTCCCATTAATAATTCTATTTTTAAAATCTCATCCATAACCAGAGTTGGCTTTTTTGTGGGAAGCGCTAGCTCAATTACTTGATTGTAAAAATCAGGTTGATCAGTATAGTCGACAGCTTTTGATTTATAAATATTACTCTTTGAAATAATAGGTGAAATTTTTTCTAAGTGAGAACAAGCAATTTCAAAATTTTTTTTTTGATCCCCTTGGTTTGATCCAAGTCCTAATATTAAGCTCATTGTTCTAATTTTTTTGAGGATTCATCTTTAGTAGATTTTTTTTCTTTTTCTTTCTCTTTAGCTAAAAAACTTTTAATAAATGCATCTTGGTCATACTTATCTGGCAGCGGTTCTTTTTTTACACCACACGATATAAACAGAAATAAAGTGAATAAAATATAGCTAAAATTCAATTGCAAATCCTGCTGACATATATTCTAAGCTGATATCAGCTCTTGCAAACCAACCTGGAACAAGCCTTCTAAGTAACGTAGCACCGAAAGTGAATTTATATCCAGACATACTTGCTATAAGATTTTTTTGAGCAATATCAGTAGCAGGATCACCGGTTTGACCAGCTGTTGGGCTGCTTACACTTTTATAAAGAATTCCTACGTAGGGTAAGAAGAATGTATAGTAGGGAGTTTTAAAATTATATTTAAGTCTACCTTCCATGTTAAAAATTGTTGTAATTGAAGACCCTGAAGGAAATTTACTTATTGATGATTGACCAAAAAGACCTTCGATATAAATATTATCCATAAATTGATAAGAATAAGATCCATTAAAATTTAAATATTTTGTTGCCTCACCTCTAGTTCCAAGAGAGTTTAGCATTCCAAAACCACCACTAAGAAGATGGTCTGTTTTTAAATTTCTTTCAGCGTAATCATTTAGATCAGGACCAGAGGGATCTTGAAAAACAGAGGACTCTTTAAAAACTTCTTCACTATTTTTTATACCAGTGCCATCATCTTTTTTAACCACAGCTTTGTTATTACAATAAGTAGTATCATCTCCCTTTAAAATTTGAAGCCCAATACCTTTTTTTATTCTCGCCCATTGCATGAGAGAATAAATTTTCATAACTTTAATTCCAATTAATTCTTTGTTATTTTTAGCTACAAGAGCTCTAGCGGTACATTTTTTTTCATAAACAAGCGTTATGAAGTCCCCTGCATTTAGATTGGCGTTGTTGTTGGTCATGATAAATATTTTTTTGGAGTTACCAATAATTTTTATATACTCGGTAAACTGCTCACTATCATCGCCCCCACCAGATACAGGTGTAGCTAGATCCTCTGCGATATCCTGCGAAAAAGCAGGCGGTAACGCAACGAGAAAAGTAATTAAATATAAGAAAAATCCTATCTGTAACAAATTCAGCATCTTAACATTAATGATAGCCCGCATGTAACACCAAGTAAACAATTTAGGCGTCGCTCAATAATTGCAAAAACGGGAGGATCTGACTAATATGCTTGGTTATAAGGTAAGATTTACGAGGAAAGTATATATGGTAATTGAGCACGCATATCAACAACTTCAAAGTGATAACAATAGAACTTTTGTAGTTGTAGCTGGAAACATAGGTAGCGGTAAAACTACTTTGACCAAAAAACTATCTGAAAAACTAGTATGGAAACCATTTTTTGAATCGGTTTCAGATAATCCTTACCTTGAAGACTTTTACGGTGATATGAAACGATGGTCTTTTCCACTTCAAGTTTATTTTTTAAATCATAGATATAAGACACATAAAGAAATTGAAAATGCTAATTTCAGTGCGATTCAAGATAGATCAATTTATGAAGATGCTAATATTTTTGCACGTGCACTTTATGAACAAGGCGAATTAGAAAAGCGTGATTATGAAAATTATAAATGTCTTTATGATACTATGATTCCAAACCTTCAAGCACCAACACTGATGATTTTTTTAAGAAGATCTGTTCCTAAACTTCTTGAGAGAATCCAGATGCGCGGAAGAGGTTATGAGCAATCAATTCCAGTAGAATACCTGACCAGATTGAATGAGTACTATGACCAATGGTACGACTCATATGACTTAGGTAAATCATTAATTGTTGATACTGATGAATTAGACTTCCTAGATAATGAGGATCACTTCGATAACCTGATTAAAAAAGTCTATAATTCTATCGAACAACAGGAAATGTTTTCTTACTATTAGATAATATTTAATTATTTATTAAATATTCAGTATTTATCTCCGATGAGCTTGTATAAGTTATCAAAACTGTGAGGAGATTATGAAACAAAGTTTACTACTACTATTATTACTTTCATTAATTACTGTATCTTGTTCAGGAAAAAAAGTTGAAGAAGAAACTACTGACGATACGGCTGGAATTGAGTTAGAAGATGCATCTGATGCTGAATTCGAAGAAGAAGGCGCAGCGGCTCCCGGTGAGGAAGCAATGGCAGCAACTGAAGAAATAGAAGAAAGTATCACTGAAGATGCAGAGCCAGAGGAAATGGAACAAGAAGAAATGGCAATGAATGAAAATTCTCAACAAGAGGAAGTTCAAATCAATAGCAATGCCGGAGCACTTGGAACTTATACCGTAGAGAAAAATGAAACTCTTATGTGGATAGCATTCAAGATATACGGTGATTACAGCAAGTGGCGTGAAATTAAAGATCTAAATTCTGATGTAATTAAAGGCCAAACAGTTATAGCTGGTACAACAATTAAATATTCAACACCATCTGAAGAATTTGTATATAATCCAAAAGGAAATCCTTTTTTAATTAAAAAAGAAGACACTTTAGGTACAATCTCTCAAGATGTTTATAATACTCCAAAGCACTGGAAATACATTTGGGATAACAATAAGCGTATGATTAAAAATCCTAACTTGATTTTTGCAGGCTTTACGCTTTATTATTTACCTTTAAGAGATGTCGCAAATAATTAGTAATACTTTGATAATATATACTATAGGCAAGTCTTAGGGCTTGCCTTTTTTTTTGGAATTAATGAACAAGATACAAATAGTTGCCATTTTATTAATCTTATCCTCATGCTCTTTGTTTTCGAAGAAACTAGATAGCAATGATGATCGAAGATATATTAAATATTCTAATCAAGATTATTTAGATCATTATAAAGGCTTGGATCAGGCCTTGATGAACAATATAAGCACCAAGTATTTTAAATTAAAACCAAGCTCTAAAAAATATATTGATAAAATGATTTTTGAAATCAAAGCAAGCAATGAACTATTTTTTAGAAAAAAAGCAAAAAATGAAATTAGAATTATTGAATATGATAAGCCCATTCATTTTTCTTTTCCGGATGGAACGATTTATTTATCAACTTCTTTGATTACAAAATATGTTAAGCATGAATTTATTCTCATGAGTATTCTGACATATGAATTAATAAGGTCTGAAAATGATATTTATAGAAAAGCGATTCTAATTCCAACTAAAGATCTAAATTTAAATAAAATTCTAAGTTTAAATAAAATAAATACTGATACAAAGGTGGGAATACATAAATGGGCTTATCACATTCTCAAAAGAACAGGTGTCGATCCAGAAATGTATTTAACTTGGCTTCAAATTCAAAACAGAAACTCTCTTGAGTTTTACAGTATGCTTGCAGATGTATCAGAAATAACATTAGAGGAATTTGAGTTTAAAAACTATCTTATTAAAAATAAATCAGATGAACTAGTGAACTCAAGAAAAGTTAATAAAAAATTCTATGATTTTTTAAGAAATATTGGAGAAGCGGTGTGAGAGTAGATCAAACAGAATTTTTATTAATTCAAGAATTATATAATAAATCACGAAATAAGGTTCGTTCAAGTGAATTAGGTGATTGGATAAATATTATTAAACTCACAGGAGATGCTTCAACAAGAAAGTATTACAGGATTTTTACGAGTGAAGAATCTTTTGTTGTATGCCTTGATTCACCACTAAAAGATGGAGAAAGAGAGTATTCTTTTCTGACTGTACAGAAATATTTTGAGCAAAATGGAATTCGTGTTCCAAAAATTCATGATAAAGACTCTAGAAAAGGATATATTTTAGAAGAAGATCTTGGAGACCTCACTTTATTAAGGCACTTAGCAAGTGTTGAATCAACCGAAAAAGAATTAGATTATTACAAAAAATCTGTCGACCAACTTTTAAAACTTCATTCAATTCCAAACATAGATAAAGATCTTTTTAATTTGGCCTTCGATTATAAAAAGCTAAAAGACGAGATGGATTTCACATTTAAATATTTTATAAATATGTTTCTAGTTCAAAAAAATATTGCTCCAGAAATCATTCAAGGCTTTAATGAAATATGCCAATCGATAGCTAAAGAAAAAATGGTAATTACCCATAGAGATTATCACTCTAGAAATATAATGATTAAAAATGACGAGCTTATTGTTATTGATTTTCAAGATGCCAGAATGGGTGTGCCACAATACGATTTAGCTTCTCTGTTGGAAGATTGTTATTACCAAATTAGTGATTATAACAAAGAACAACTGAGAAAATACTATTGGGACAATATGGATAAAGACCTAATTAACCAGAAAGATTATGCTGAATTTAATCAAATCTATATTGATGTCGCCATTCAAAGAGTATTTAAAGCAATCGGAAGTTTTTCTTATATTTATCACACAAGAAATGATCATCGATATTTAAAGTATATTGGTTCTGCTATGGAGAACTTAAGAATACTTTTCTTTAAAAATAACAAATATACAAAACTTAGAACGAAATTATTTGAGCTCTATTATGGTAGTTGATACATGTTTAATTTTAAGTGCAGGCTTTGGAACAAGAATGGGGGACATTACGAAAGTAATTCCGAAACCTCTTTTACCTGTTTTTAATAAAACAATTATTGAATTACAAATTTCATATGCGATTACAATCGGCATTAAAAAAATATATATTAATCTTCATCACCATTTTACTCTTATTGAAAAATTTTTAAAAGATAACGATTTCAAAGCAGAAATAATTCTCGTTCATGAAGAAGAAATATTAGATATTGGTGGCGGAATCCATAATGTTGCATTGAAGGAAAACTACAAAGGTAACCTTTTGGTCATTTCTGGAGATCAATTTTTATTTTTCGATTTCAACTCAGTTTTTAAAAAAATGAAAAAACAATTAACTAGTTCACCAGTTAGCTTAATTGCCATCAAAGTATTAGCTGAAAAAGGATATAACGCCCTAGAAGTTGAAAACGAATTACTAAAAGAGGTAATTCAAAATAAAGATCTCAAAAGCAATGATATTTATACCTATTCAGGTTTATCCATTATAAATTTAGAAAAGATTTCACCAGTTACAGGTGCTTCAAAATATTTTGACTCAATTGCTAATTACAAAAAAGAGAATATCGCAGTTTGTGAGGTCTCTTCTTATGATTATATTGATTTTGGAACAAAGGAAAGATACTTTGATTCTTTAGAGTTTATCCTAAAAGAAAGACAATCTTCTTTTCATGAGTTTTTTAAAAAATCAAAAGGTATCATTTTTGAAAATCAGTTTAATTTTAAAGTAAATTCGACTGAAATAACGATAGATATTCAAAAAAGAACGATTACTCTTTAGGATAAATTCTCTTGATATGATTATCAGGGCAGACTTCTACGCACAAATTACATAACGTACATGACCACGTATCAATTTCATATGAGTCCTCGTGATAAATCACAGCATCCTCTGGACAAATTAGACGGCAATTATCGCATTTTATACATGTAGCTAGTATTTGTAATGTTGGTAGCATATAGTAATATTATACCTTATTTTGAGAATAGTAGTGATGGAAAATTTGTTAACAAAATCATTTATTAAAGTAAATTCAGTCCTCTGGATTGGTTTTTGCTTTATGATCTTTATGCTGCTTAATGGAATCGCTATAAATTCAGTTATTAATGAAACATCAGCAGTTGATTTAAATAGAATACTATTATATTTAAAAACACATATTATTCATTTGTTTTTAATCGGTTCTTCTTTTTTTCTAGTCTTAACTGCAAGTAAAAAACTTATATTGTCTTATACTTCACTTTTTCTCATGCTCTTTTTTGAAATGATCAGTTATGTCTTTGTGAACTTTGATAAGTTTATTATTTTTAATATTTTTATATTCTTTATTATTTCCTTCTATTTTTTTCATGTACTTAATGCAGAATTAAAATCTTCATATTACATAAAGAAAACATCAGATAGCTTGATGAGAAATAAGCAGCTCGTAGATATATCAGGATCCTTTAATTCAGATAAAGATTATTCTTTCACCCTTACAAATTGGGATGAAAAAGGTTTTTTTGCCAAAGTAGAGAAGTTACCCGACAGCTTTAATCAGGTAGAAATTCAATTTAATGAAATTAAAATCGTGTTAGAATCAATTGAAGTATATTATTTTGATAAAAATCAATTATTTATTGGTTGTAAGGTTAATGATAAAATATGGGGAAAGTTTGTTAACAAGCTCAACTCATTTGGCCTCATGCCAGATTTTATAAGGTAAAATATGTATAAACTAGCTTTAATGGCACTATTAATTGGATGTACTCAACAGACAGCACCAGAATCCTT
>CAYGTU010000009.1:0-33121 GCA_964352945.1 uncultured Bacteriovoracaceae bacterium | reverse complement strand
TATTATATTTTTGATAAAAAACCGGAGTCAAAATTGAGCAAACTACTCGTTGCGTCAGAAATAAATGAAAAATACATTCCTGAACTCAAATTTAAATGTGATGAATTAATAAAAAAAGGTGTGACTCCAAAGATGGCCGTTGTGCTGGTTGGAAACAATAAAGCTAGGTTGAGTTATATCAAAAGCAAAGAAAAACACTGCAAACTTATTGGTGCAGATTTTGAATTAGTAAAACTTCCTGAAAATATTTCTGAAAAAGAATTTATTGATAAAGTTAAAAGCTTAGATGCTGATAAAAGTATAAACGGAATTATTGTTCAACTACCGGTGAGTGATCATTTAAAGAAAATTGATATCGCTAATTTAGTTTCTGCAAAAAAAGATATTGATGGATTTGGAGCTGAAAGTATTTTTAATATCTTTTCAAATCAAACAGATGATAAATTAGTTTGCTGCACTCCAAAGGGTATTTTAAAAATTTTAGACTTCTATAAAATTGATGTTGAAGGAAAAAATGTTGCCGTCCTTGGCCGTTCAGCAATTGTAGGAAGACCAATAACGATGCTTCTTACCAATAGAAATGCTACCGTTACTCTTTGTCACTCAAAGACTAAAAACATTCAGGATGTAACTAAGAATGCTGACATTATTATTGCAGCAATTGGTAAGGCTAAGTTTTTAAATGAAAGCTACTTAAATACCAATGGGAAACAAATTATTATCGATGTAGGAATTAACAAAGATAGTGATAAACTTTGTGGTGATGCTGATTTTGAAAATATAAAAAATAAAGTTTCAATGATAACTCCTGTTCCAGGTGGAGTTGGCCCCATGACAGTTATGAGCCTTGTTGAAAATTTAATAATTGCAACAAATAATCAATTAAAATAAGGAAAATATGAAAAGAACTAAACTTTATGAAGAGCATCTTGCACTTAACGCAAAAATGGTACCTTTTGCTGGCTGGGATATGCCAATTCAATATACATCTGTAAAAGATGAGATATTTGCAGTAAGAAATAATGTAGGCGTGTTTGATGTATCTCATATGGGTGAGTTTTTCGTTGAAGGTAAAGACGCCATAAAATTTGTGGACTATATGCTTACAAATGATTTTACAGGTGCTGAAATTGGTAAAGCTGTTTATTCTCCGCTTTGTAATGAAGCTGGAAAAATGCTGGATGATCTAATTGCTTATAAACTCGAAGAAGAAAAGATTTTAATTTGTGTAAATGCTTCAAATATCGAAAAAGATTTTGAATGGTTTAAATCTAAGATATCAAATTTTAATTGCACTATCAGAAATGAATCAGATAATTTTTCACTATTGGCGGTGCAGGGTCCAAAAAGTTTTGAAGTTTTAAAAAAGTTTTTTGGTAATAACTTCGCAGATTGTGAATATTATAGTGCATTAGAATTTTCTGAATTTATTTTTGCTAGAACTGGTTATACTGGTGAAGATGGTTTTGAAATCTTTGGTAACCATGAAAAAATTGTGGAACTCTGGCGCTTTCTTGTGGATAACCAGGTCGTACCTTGTGGATTAGGAGCAAGAGATGTTCTACGTTTAGAAGTATGCTACCCTCTCTATGGCCATGAATTAACTGAAGAATTAAGTCCTCTTGATTGCGGACTTAAGTGGACAATCAAGTCTGATAAAGAAAATTTCATTTGCAAAGATGCTCTTTCAAACTATCAACCAAAATTCAACCTCTTAAAGCTACAACTTGAAAAAGGAATTCCGAGAGAAGGTTATCCTGTTGAAACTGAAGAAGAGCTAGTAATTGGCGAAATCACTTCTGGCACAATGAGCCCAACGATCTCAAAAGGAATTGCACTTGCTAGAATCGAAAAAAATAAATATAAGAAAGGCGATAAACTTTTTGTAAATATTAGAAATAAGAAATATGAAGCAGAGGTCATATCAAAGCCATTTGTCTCTGGAGGACATAAATAATGAACACACCTGAAAATTTAAAATACACTAAAGAGCATGAGTGGGTACTTATAGAAGGAAATGTAGCAACTTTAGGGATTACTGATTTTGCACAATCATCTCTAGGAGATATTGTTTTTGTTGAATTGCCAGATGAAGGAAGCGTATTAGAAGCTAATGGAGCATTTGGTGTTGTAGAGTCAATTAAATCAGTGAGTGATTTATTCACACCTGTAAGTGGAAAAGTATTAGAAAAAAATAATAATGTTGAAGACAACCCTGAAGCATGTAATCAAAATCCATATGAAAACTGGTTAATAAAAATTGAAATCAGCAATACTAATGAGTTAGCAGATCTAATGTCTGCAACTGATTATAATCAGTTCTGTAATAGTAATCATTAGTATAAATAAAAATATTAACTCATGTTAAATTTGTTTGGCCCAATGTATGTTGGGCTTTTTTTACTTTAAAAAATTTTCATTATTACAAATTGTGACTTTACGTTTTCAAATTTTTGTCTATACTGCCAAGAGACCTAAAGTTGATTTATTAAGGGGATTATGAAGTCTATTCAGTTATTAAATACTGCTATAATTAAATCTAAAGAAAAAAATATAAATAGAGTTTTTGAAAAGAGATTAGCCGAACTAACAGATTCGCCTTCTATTAAAGCTCTTGATAAAGCCATTTCTTTTTTAGCTGAAGATCAACAAATATCTAAAGACCAAGCATCAGTAGAATTAATTGATACGCTTAGAGAACTAGATCAAATTTGGAATGATTATGTAACTTTAGAGGGAATTGATAGATTGAAGTCTTATCTTGGAAAAGAAAAATCTCACTAAATTATCTAGAAGCATCAACGTTAAAAGACCAATTAAGAGTTACTCTACCATCTTTAATCATATCTTTTGGTGGATTAGGAAAAGCAACAGCTTGATTAAAACTCTTGATCGCTGACTCATCAAATTCTTTAACACCACTTGCACCTTGAACAGCTACATCAATAATTTTACCTTTTGCATTTAATATTATTTTTAAAGTTGTGCGGTGAACTTCACTGGCCAGGTATCGTCCTTTTTGACCTATATTTCCTACGGCATCACTGATAGCTCTGTACCAAAGTTGCTCTATTCTATCTCTCACTCTCATATTGTAGGAATAATTTTTGTATTGTGATGTATTAAGAGCATTAAAATCTCCAAGTGGTATATCATCTAACTTTTGACTAGTTTTTGCAGATCCTGAAGATGATTTGTTTCCAAACTTAATACCTTTTGCAATTTGTGCCCTTTTATTAACATCTTCTTTTTTAATAGCTGTTTTTTTGGTGGCTTTAGACAGAGATAAATTTGATAACGTTTTTTCTACTTTTACATTTGGCATCTGTAATTTTTCTAATGTTGATACTTTATCAGTACCATCTCTTCTTCCTTGTCCCGCATCTTTAGTAACGCCACTTTCTTTGGCGGTTACTTGCCTGTGAACATAATTATCATCTTTCCCTCTAAAGGCATCTTCTACTAATTGTTTTTTTCCAACAACTGTTTTAACTATAGCTTTTTCTTTTATTAGATTCGGGTTTACAAGTTTGATTACAATTTTTTCTTCTTCATCTGGTTTAATTTTTTCAAAATTAAGTGCAACTTGACTTGATAAGGTCAAAAAATGAACAAAAATTATAGTAAAAAGAATTGAAATATAAATTCTTTGATCTCTACTTATATTATTCACAATTTTGCCCTCCGATATTACATATCGGAGGTAATAGGGGCATAGATTAGGATTGGACTAAAAAGAGAAAAAAATTCTATTGGTGATTAAGATAATCTTCATCATTATCTTCTGTTGAAGATTCATCAGATTTCTCAAGTATTTCATCTGCTGTTTTGGGCTCTGTACCCTCCACAAAAGACTCTAAAAAGCTTGAGTTCGTATTAGCTGAGCGTTTTCCTGTGTCTTTATCAATAGGAACATTAACAATTCCTTCTGGGATCTTAAAATCTTGCTCACCATATTTTGCGACGGCTGCCTTCATATAAGCAGTCCAGATTGGAAGAGCGGCCTTAGCACCTGTCTCACCCCAACCTAAAGTTTTATTGTCATCAAATCCACTCCAAACTCCGGTTACAACGTTTGAGGAAAAACCAACAAACCAAGCGTCGACAAAATTATTTGTCGTACCTGTTTTACCACCTAAAAACTCGCTTATTGATCTTGCTCCTCTACCCGTTCCATGATGAACAACGCCTTTTAAAAGTGATGTCATGATGTAGGCAAGTCGTTCATCGTATACTTGATCTTCATTTAAATCTGCTAGAAATTGATTTATCTTTTCTTCCGTAGCTTCTGTTTTAATTTCTTCTTTTATATCAGTCGTGACTATTTCAAGAATAGGCTTTTCTTCGACTTTAGGAATTTCTTCAATTGGCTTAGTTGTATCTTTTTGTTTATAGAGAAAAACATCATAGGTTGTTCCATTATTATCAACAACGGATTTTATTACTTGTGGTGTAACTTTTTTTCCTCCAGAGGGAAAAATCGAATATATTTTAACTAAATCAACTAGGTTCATACCAAAACTACCAAGTGATGTGGACAAGTCTTGAGGAAGTGAAGTTGTAACACCGATTCGTCTAGCAAAATCAATAAAGTTACTCACACCCAGTTCTTGTACAATTTTTATTGTAGGGATGTTACGACTAACTTCCAAAGCGTTTCGAAGAGTCCCCTCCCCTATAAACTTTCCATCATCGCTTCTTGGCTGCCATGAAAGGTCTGTTTCCGAGCTCACTCCTAGTGCTTGAGGCGAGTCTAATAAAATACTATTTGCGACAAACCCATTTTCTAAAGCAAAAGCATAAACAAAAGGCTTAAAGGATGAGCCTGGCTGTCGATTAGATTGAACTGACCTATTATACTGCGAAACTTCAAAGTTAGCCCCACCAACCATGCTTAAAACTTCTCCAGTGGTTGGGTTTAAACTAACAAGGGCTGCCTGAGCTTCTACATCTTGTTCAAGTGAACATAACAAGAATTTTTTTGTGAAAAGCTCCTGATAGTTTTTGCTATCTTTAATTTTTTGATAATAGTCTTTGGCCATTTCTTTGGTTAAGTCAGCATTCTTATTCACCACCTTAATCTTTATGATATCACCAATTTTCAGAATACTAGATGGATGTCTAACCCAAGACCAATAAGAGCGAGTGTCACTGATTTCTCTCTTATGTGCCCAACGAAAGTACTCATAAGGAATAATTCCTTGCACCCCAAGAGTAGAGATATAAATTAAATTTTCGTTGTCATCAACTTTAATTACAACGGCATTATAAACATCTTCTTCATTTAAATACTTCAAAACTAATTCATTCTCTTCATATCCAGTAAGAATTAAACCTGAATCCTTAGGAACAGTTAAAATTTGGTCATCTAATTCACTCGATAAATGGCCATCAGGATATAATTTAAAATATTTTGACTTAGATTTTAAAAAGATATTTCTCTTTGTTAAAAGATAATCTGCAATGTTTTCTGACTCAAGATGATCAACTGGACCTTTAAAGCCTTGTCTTTTGTCTATTTCACTCACACCCTTTAAAATATTTGCTTCTGCTACTTGTTGAAGTTGCCAGTTTAAAGTAGTGGTTATTTCTAATCCTTTACTTAAAAAAGCCTCTTCTCCTAATTTTGAAACTACTTCTTGTCTTACCCAGTCCGTAAAGTATGGCGCTTTAAACTTTGAGTATTCCTTTTCTTTTAGAAGAATTGTTTCAGCAACAGCTGCTTCATATTCTTCTTTAGTAATTCGACCTGTTTCAAACATTCTTTTTAAAACATAGTTTTGTCTGCTTTTACTTTTCTTTGGGCGTGAGTATGGATTATATCTACTTGGGGCGACTAGTAAGCCTGCTACAAGTGCAGCCTCAGCTACAGTTACTTCTTCAAGCTCTTTACCAAAATACCCTTTGAAGGCACTTTTAATTCCGTAATATCCTCCACCTAAATAAACTTCATTCAAGTAAAGAAATAAAATTTGATCTTTGCTAAATCTGTTTTCAATTTTTTGAGCAACGAAAAATTCTTTAACTTTCCTTGAAAGTTTTTTCTTTCGAGTAAGTAGAAGCATTTTTGCAACCTGTTGAGTAATAGTAGAGCCACCTTGTACAAACTTACCTGCAAGAATATTTGTTTTCATTGCTCTAGCTATACCCAGATAATTAATTCCATCATGCGAGTAAAAATCTGAATCTTCTGCCGCAAGAAAAGCTCCTGATACACGTTTAGGTACATCTTTGATCTCTACAATTTCTCTGCGCTCTTTTCCGACTTCAAGTAAAACTTCACCTTCAGCTGAGAGAATACGACTCGGTTCTGGTGGACGATATTTTGAAAGTGTTTCAACATCAGGTAAATCCAGAGTAACAAAAGCAATAAATAACAGCATACATACAAAGCCCAGAGCGGCCATTGATCCAATAACTGTTAGTATTTTTATTATTCGCTTCATTTTAACAACTCTTTATTTATTTTTAACCATTCAATTGTTTGAGAATAACCCGATTTAATTTTTCGGCCTAAATTTCCAATCTGATCTAATTTAAAATCACTCTTTAAATCAAAATTTATATCCGCAGATAATTTATCTTGATCAATTTTAGATCTCATCATTCTATAGGTATCGATAAGAATTTTATTCTTTGAAATCTTTGATAGTGAATTTTCAATATCTATCCATAAAATTTTATCAACACCATATTTTAGCAGACTTTTTGAAGAATATACTCCATTTTTATAGTCAATCGCTTTAGACTTTTTATCTATATATAGAGGACGTATAGATTGACGCAAAACAAGATTCAGAGAGGAAGTTGAATCGTACTCGCTATTTTTATTATTAGATTTATCAATTTTAAAAACTAAAACCTTATCAATTTCACTTCTTTTAGCCTGAGCAAAATTATCCTCAATAAATTGATCAACTTCTTCAATCCAATCTGATGAGAAAATCAAATAATTATCAAGATTTTTTTTGAATTTATAGGCAAGCCATTCAAACCCAAGGTTATTTTTCTCACTTATAAAGTAGAGGTTTAAAACTAAAGAGGTAAAATTACTTAAACCTACAACAGAGTAATTAATCTTTTGATCATTTAATGCTTTGAGAACTCCTAAATAAATAAAACTGTCATTATATGCTGGTGAAAAAACAATGGATAAGACTTTTGTTTTTGATTTAGATTCAGCGGCCACAATAGTTTGTGAACTTGGTCCATAGTCGTATTCTTGATTAACAATTTCAATCTTATCTTTTTGAGTAGATTCAACATTTTCATAATTAAGTTGATTACCTGAGAAAAGAGCACAAGAATTTAAAATTATTAATAGTAAAATAAAAATAAATTTATTAATAATTTTCCTCTTTAAGCTCGTCCGTTAAAATTTGAATTTTTTTCTCAACTTCACTTAAAGACTTTTTACATTCTTTATAAAGTTTTAATCCCGATTCAAAAGATTTTATCGTTTCATCGAGATCAAGATTGGGAGAATCCATAGATTCAACGATTCCTTCAAGAATTTCTAGTTTTTCTTCTAAAGTTTGTTTCTTTGACATAAATCCTCCGTCATCCAATTGACAGTCTAAAACACTCAACAACTCGTTAAAAGTGAAAGATTTTCCAATTATATATGAGAAATTATCAATTAGAAACTGGATAAACCCTATTTTACGCACTCTAACCAAAGGGGATAAATTTGCCTACGTTAATAAATTGTCACTCATATTGTTAGAATTTTATAGAAGATGGGAATTTTTTTTCACATCGGTCAACAGAGGTAAAGTTTGAAAAATATTTGGGTCTCCATTTCTGGACAATTAGCTCAACAAAGAAAAATTGAGACTATTGCCAATAATGTCGCTAATGCTAATACCAGTGGTTTCAAAAGAGACGAAGTTGTCTTTAAGGAACACCTAACTGCTTTAGATAAAGGCCTAGAAGATATTGATCTACCTTCAAAAGAATTTAAACCTGAAGATTTCTATAGATCTCAGGGAGCTCAAAACTCTTTTGTAAAAGTTGATAGAACTTATACCATCCATGAACAAGGACAGCTTTCTCCAACAGGAAACAAATTTGACATGGCCCTTTCAGGAAAAGGTTTTTTTGAAGTACAAACTCCAAATGGTCTTCGATATACAAGAAATGGTAACTTTAATCTTGATAGTCAGGGTAAACTCGTAACTCTAGATGGATATCCTATTTTAGCAAAGTCAGAAAGCAATGGGGATATTGAATCACGTTACATAAAGATACCCGCTGAAACTAGAATCAAAGATCTTTCAATTACAAATGACGGTAGCATTTTTATTAATGGTGAAATGAATAACCAACTTTCTGTTGTTGAGATGCAAGATATTCATGCATTAAAAAAAGAAGGGAATTCACTTTATATAAATAATGGTGGTGATGAAAATATTAAACGAGATATCAACACTCTTGTTTATCAAGGTTTTACAGAACAATCTAATGTAAATGCAATTAAGGAAATGTCTGAGCTTATTAGAGCACATAGACATTTTGAAAATATACAAAAAGCAATACAAACATATGACTCAATTTCGGGTCAGGCTGTTAATGATATTGCGAAATTTTAATAGGAGAACGTTATGATTAGAGCTTTAAATACAGCAGCGACTGGAATGAACTCTCAGGAAGAAAACGTTAATACCATATCAAACAACATAGCCAACGTTAATACGATTGGTTTTAAACAATCGCGAACAGAGTTCAATGACTTGTTATATGAAACAATTGAAGAAGCGGGTGAGAAAACTTCTAACTCAACTGAAAAATCGGTAGGAACACAAGCTGGATCAGGTTCTAAAGTTGCGGGGACAAGAAGAATTCACACTCAAGGTTCTGTGCAAATTACAAATAATCCATATGACTTAATGATAAATGGTGATGGATTTTTTGGAATAGAAGATCCTAAAGGTGGAGTTAAATATTCTAGAGACGGTGCTTTTAATGTTGATGCCCAAGGTACGCTTGTAACAAAAGCTGGACACAAAGTATTTCCAGGAATTACAGTTCCACCAAATACTGTTCATATTAATATTGGTGAAAATGGAAATGTTGAAGCTTTTTTAAATAATCAACCTGAGCCACAAGTAATTGGACAAATTCCACTTTTTACTTTTGTAAATCCAGTTGGATTAAGAAACATGGGTGGAAATCTTTTAGCTGAAACTAGAGGTAGTGGTCAAGCAACTCAAATCGTTCCTGGAACTGATAATGCTGGAACGATTAACCAAGGAATGCTTGAAACATCTAACGTTTCTATTATGAATGAAATGACGAATTTGATTAAGGCTCAAAGAGCTTATGAAATGAATTCAAAAGTAATGGGAGTAGCTGATCAGATGCTTCAAACAGTTAACAATATAAGATAGGTTATGAAAAAAGTATTAACGATTATTCTTTTAAGCAGCTTGAACGTTTTCTCATGTGAAATTATGTTTCATGAAAACTTCATTTTTACTTCAACTGATAAAATGAATGATTTAATTAAAGAATCAAATTGTACAGCTTCAATGAATAAAAGTGTTATAGATATTTTTAGAGAACTAAGAGGCAAAGTTAATATCGACTTCATTAAAAATGAGCATCTTAAAGATAAAGATATAACTCTCTCTCCAAGATTAATAAATATAAAAAGTTTTTCAGAGTTTTTCAAAAGTAGAATCGAAACAAGTGATTCGCAAAAAACTTTTAACGAACAATTAATTGGTCGAGACTCTCTTTCTTGGGATCATGAAAAAACAATTTCTATTTCATGCCCGCAGTGTGATTCAAATGGAAGTAAACAAGTAGCGATAAAAATTATTAATTATATTGAAAACTCTGAAACAACCGTTTGGGCCAAATTTGATCTTCTAGAAAAAACTAAGGTGCTCGTTAATAATAATGATTCATTGAAATCATTTGTTGAAATAAACCCAAAGGGTATAAAAGAAGAATATAGATATGTTAAAAATCCGGGGCAATATTTTGATAACCTAGAGTTACTTAGGTTTTATAAAACAAATAAGAATATAAGAGCTGGATCAGCTCTTAAAAATACTGACATTAGTAAAAGAGCACTTATTAAGCCAGGAAACTATGTAAATGTAATTTTAGAAGTAAATGGAATAAAAATTAAACGTAAGGCAAAATCTATGTCTTATGGGTATTTTGGGGACTCTATCAAATTAATGACTTCAAAGAGAACAGAAATTTTTGGAGTTGCTAGTGGTGATAATGAGGTGACAGTGCAATTATGAAATTATTAGTAAAGGTTTTATTATTTATAGTTATTAGTTCATGTTCAAGCTTTGTTAATAAAATGCATGGACAAATAACCAGAGGCGAACAAGCTCAAGCCGGAAGACCTGTAAATGCGAGATCTGCAAATGATCCTTATAATTTTTATAGAAAAGGGAGTCGTACTAGAAATACACGTCCAGTAACTTATAGGAATGATAACTATCCTCAAAAAGTTAAACGTGAATATAAAAAACGATATAGTGCTGAAGATTTAGAAGATTCGAGAAACACTTCAAGCTTATGGAGTGGAAGTGGAAAAAACAATGTTTTATTTAGCTCTGATGAATCCAAGAAAATTGGTGATTTATTAATTGTTCAAGTTAAAAGTAAATTAAAAACTGATATCTCCAATGAACTTAAAAGAGCATTTCCAGTTTATACTCCTAAAAAGAAAAAAGAAGAAAAGAAGCCTGATGAAGCTGCAAAGCAAACTTTCAACAATCCAAATGTTTCTCAAGATGAAGGTGGAGATAAGGAAGGCGATAAAAAAACTTACGATATCTTTTCAAGTAAGATCACTGATGTCGTAAATCAACAGTATCTTATTATTAAGGGCAGAAAAGAAATAATTTTTAGAAAACGAAAGCATTTTATAGAAATTCAAGGAATGATCTCACGCAAAGACGTTTACGACTTTGATAAAGTTGATTCCAGCGAATTATTAGATGCGAGAATATTTATACTTAGGTGATCATTATGAAATGGATTTTATTAGCAGTACTATTAGTTTTATCAATTGCAAGTAATGCTGATACAGCAAACGGACAAAAGATAAAAAATCTTGTGACCATAAAAGGTGTTAGAGATAACCCATTGATTGGTTATGGATTAGTCATTGGTTTAAAAGGAACGGGTGATGGAAAAGCAGAAATAACATCAAGTTCTATTAAAAAGATGTTTCAAAAACTTGGATTAAATCCTACTCAAGAAATTCAATCACAAAATATTGCTGCGGTTATAGTTACAGCAAAACTTCCACCATTTGGTAGAATTGGTCAAAAAATAGATGTTACAGTTTCTTCTATAGGAGATGCTTCTTCTTTAGCTGGCGGAACATTAATTGTCACACCTCTTAAAGGTGGGGATGGACAGGTATATGCAATTGCACATGGGGCTGTTTCAATTGGTGGATTAACAAAAGGTGCTAAATACCCTACTACTGCTAAAATCGTAAGTGGTGCCATCATTGAAAATGAAGTGAAGGATTCATTTAATGATAAAAAATCTATTCGACTTTCTTTAAAAAATGATGACTTTACTACAGCGGCTAGAATTGAAAAAACAATTAATACAAATCTTGGTGGAAAATTTGCGATAGCAAAAGATTCAGTAACAATTGATCTTATGATTCCTGAGCATTATAAATCTGATCTCGTTAAATTATTAGCAATCATAGAAAATTTACGTGTTGTCACAGATCAAAAATCAAAAGTTGTTATTAATGAAAGAACTGGAACCATTGTAGCCGGAGGTGAAGTTCAGTTACAAGAAATTGCTATCTCGCACGCTGATCTATTAGTTGAAATATCGGGTGCAAAAGGTAAGCCTGGTTCGGTACATTATATTAAGGAAAAGACCAACTTAAATGATCTGGTAAAGGCCCTCAACTCAGTTGGGGCTACGCCTGAAGACTTAATTTCTATATTTCAAGCACTTAAGAAAAATGGAGCAATTAGCGCGGATATAGAATTTATATAAAATTTGTTTTTTAATAGTGCGGCCGTAAAGCTCCGTGCTACAATAATAATAGGTGTTTCAAGGATTGAAGCATTAAAAACTAGGAAGGTTAATTGATCAATTCGGTAAATAATAAACCTATTCATTTACAGAATAAACCAACTTTTTCAAAAGTTGTGGATCAGATATCAATGAAGGTTGATAATCAAAAAAGAAATCTACCACTTTCACAAAGAGAAGATATTCCACAAGAGTTAAAACAATTTGCAGAAGATCAAGAAGCAATCTTTGCGAATCAAATGATAAAAGAAATGAGAAAGACCATTCAGCAAGATAGTCCAGATGGTCCAGCACAAAACTATTATAAAAGTATTTTAGATGATGAGAGATCTAAAATTATGGCTAAACAAGGAATCGGTTTGAAAGATGTAATCTTAGATCAAATTGTTCCACAGCATCTTAAAAATAAAATTACTCCGAATAATTTAGAGAGTAATAAGCATAAAGTAACAATGTACCAGCAAGCAAAGGCAATGGAGCCTTCGCCTCAGGAGACAAATAATGAGTAGGATAGAAAACGACACACGTTCCGGTTTTTTTCCAAATAGTAAAAAAGCACAGGTAAATAAGGCTAGAAGTACAGCCCTTCATAGAAATACATATGATCGTGCAAATGAAATAAATGCAAAAACTTCTGAGCATGCAAAAGTAGATATACCTGAAGCTGTTAGAGATTTTTCTCGAATTAAAAGAGCGGTTGATACTGCTCCAGAAATAGATAATTCAGCTAAAATAGCTAAACTAAAAGAGCAAATTCAAAATGGAACATATGAAGTAGATTATGATGCTCTTGCAGATAAAATTCTTTCTAGTGAGTACTAAAAATGAGTAACAATTTAGAAAAATATTATGAAAGAACGGTAAATATTTGGAATAGCTTTTGTAAGCTACATTCTGAACTATATGACAAAACTTGTGAAGAGTACCTTACTCTTCTTTCAAGCGACATTAATGAAATGGAATTAAATTTAGATTCTAAAAATAAACTCATGCTTGAAATAACTGAAAGAGAATTATTAAGACAATCTCTTATTAATGATATTAATGCTGATCCATCAATTGAAAAGAAAATTGAGAGTGTATCAGACCTTCTATCTTTATTTCAACAACATGAAATCGAAAAAGAGATTAGACAGGTTTACAGATTAAATAAGCTATTAATTGATATAATTGAAAAAATTAAAGATCAAAATAAAAAGAATCAATTGTTTTTAAATAAAGCTATTTTAAATATTAAAGATATGAAAAGTAGTTTTAGTGGAAAGAAAAATTATACAACTTATGGTCCGCAAGGAACTGTAAAAAGTAAAAACCCATAATAGGAGCTAGACTTGGGTGCTGATTTATTAAGTATTGGAAGATCATCATTAAATGCGTCTAAAAAGTCGTTATCAACGGCATCGCATAATATCGCCAATGCTAATACTGAAGGATACTCAAGACAAAGAGTAAATTTACGTACACTACCCCCTGTTGGTGAATCAAATGTTGTTATGGGTACAGGTGTAGATGTAAAGAGTGTTAAAAGAATACATGATGATCTAGTTGAAAAGAAATTAGTTAAATCTAATACGACAAATGAATACAGCAAAGAACGTGAATTTCAACTTACACAACTTGAAGATATTTTTAATGAAGTTAATCAAGATGGATTAAACAAAACAATGAGTCGTTTTTTTAATTCATTTAGAGAATTAGCTAATAAACCTGAAGATGAAACTATCAGATCAATTGTTAGAGAAAGCGCTAAAACAGTAATCTCTGACTTTAAAAGACAAAATGATAATCTTAATGATATTTCTAGTAATATTGATAGAAAAATTCAATCTGCTGTTGGTGAAATAAACGTAATTACTCAACACTTAAGTAAGTTAAATAAAGAAATTAGAGAGATTGAAGCAGTTCATGGTGAAACGGGAGATCTAAGAGATCAAAGAGATCAACAAGTACGAAACTTAAGTAAATACTTGGATGTTAGGACTTACGCTGATAATAAGGGTCAATTTGTTGTAAATGCTGATGGACTTGGTTCATTAGTAATTGGAAATATAAATATCGAAATGAAATCTGGAATGTTTAATCATACTGGAGATGCAAAAAATAAAGGGAAAGCAGAAATATATTTTGCTCAAAGAGTTGATTCTCCATTATCTCATAAAATTAAAGGGGGTATTTTAGGTGCGTTAATCGAAACTAGAGACACTGAAATTGCCCACGCTGAAAATAAAACAGATGAACTAGCCTATAATATGGTTCATTTAACAAATGCAATCCATAGAAGAGGATTCATAAATAAGCCTGTCGAGCTGGATCAAAATGGCGTTCCTTTAAATAATGAAAAAGTAACGGGTATAAATTTTTTCAAAGAACCACTAGACCTACATAGAGCATCTGAATATGTGCAACTTAGTGATGAAGTAAGTGCTGATATTAATAATATCACTTCAGCATTTGAATTAAATAAGCCAGGTGACAACAGAGTTGCAATTGCTGTTTCAAAACTTCAATCAACAAAAATTCTTGGCGACAGAACAACTACATTTGAAGAAGAGTATTTAAAATTAGTTGGGGAAATGGGATTAAAAACCTCTAAGGCAAGAATTAATAAAGAACATTCTCAAGGACTTCTAAATCAAGCTCAAGCTGTAAAAGAAGCAATCTCTGGTGTTTCAATAGATGAAGAAACTGCGAATATGGTTAAGCATCAACAAGCCTATGAAGCATCTGCTAGAGTTATTAGAGTTGCTGATGAAATGTTTGATACCGTTCTAGGGATTATGCGATAATGAGCAGAGTATCTGAGAACTCCACAAGATTTGCAGTAAATAACTCCATCGGGAAAAATAAATCACGATTGGAAAACCTACAAATACAAAGCTCGAATTTAAAAAGAATTCAAAGACCGTCTGACGACCCAGTTGCCAATGTTGAGCTACTTGCAATTAGAACAGAAAATAATAATATTGATCAATTTAGTAGAAATGCAAACTTTGCACGTACACAATTAGAATTCACTGAATCTGCCTTAGGAGATTTCACTGAGGTTGTTGATAAAGCCAAAGAAATCGCTCTAGGAATGGCTTCAAGCATTTACAACCCTGATATTAGAAAATCTGTTGCTAAAGAAGTTAACCAGCTTAGAATGCAAGCAATTGGCATAGCAAATAGAAAACTTGGTAATCGATTTATATTTTCTGGATACAAAACACTTACTCGCCCATTTACTGGTGAAGGTGAATATAAAGGTGACAATGGAAAAGTTACACTTGAAGTAGATAGAGACTTTTTTGTGCAAACTAATATTCCTGGATCAAAAATCTTTTATCATAATGATGAACATGATTTAAAATTAACCAATAAATTAAAACCACTAGAATCACCTGATCAACAAAGTATCGATAATAATTTAAATAAAAATATTGATAAAAAAATTGATAATGATTGGAATGAAAAAAGTGAATCTCAAGAAGATAACTATAGTGGTGATAGAAACCTAGCATCAAGCCAACAACCTGCTCCAGAGGCAACGAATAGATCGATTTTTGATGATCTAAAGGCCCTAGAGAACGCACTACTAACTAATAATTCTGATGCAATTCAAAATCTTCTAGAATCACTCGATAGTATTTTTAATAATTCAGTTAAAATGCGTACCCAAACTGGTGCCTTAATAAATTCTATTGATACTGCAGTAGCCAGTGCAGATAATACTAAAATTTTAAATGAAACATATAAGAGTAAATTAGAAGATGCTGATGTAGCCGAACTATTTAGTGACCTTCAGCGTCAGCAAGCTGTTATGCAAGCGACCTATGAATCGAGCTCTAGGCTCATGAATCGCAATCTGATTGATTTTCTTAGGTAATTAGTCCTATTTCTTTGTAAAAACTACCTTTTTTCTAAAATAAACTTGCATTTGAAAGGTTATCGTTCTATATACTGCTTCAGACACACTATAGGTTAGTTGAGGATTAACTATGTTAGTACTAACAAGGAAGCTAGGAGAGAGCATTGCCATTGATGACAACATTAAGATTGTTGTAGTTCAAATCAAAGGTAAACAGGTTCGATTAGGCATAAAAGCCCCTAGAGAGACAAAAATACACAGGGAAGAAGTATACCAGGCTATTCAAGACCAAAATACAGCTGCTTCAACTTCATCACCTGACGACCTAAGAAAATTAGGCGACGAACTCCTTAAGAAATAAATTCCTACTTGCTTTTTGATGTATTTGACTGATACCATCAATAAAACAGTGAGCTCTAGTGCGCACTGCCCAAAAAAACAGGAGTTTATTTGTGAATGTAAAAACAACTAGGTTCGGCGAGCTAAAGGTTAATCAGGAAGATGTTATCAGCCTAAAAGATGGAATGCTTGGATTTGAAAATCTAAAAAAATTCTTAATAGTTGACCCAGATGATGGGACATTAGTTTTATGGTTTCAATCATTAGAAAATTCATCTGTTGCTTTTCCAATTATAGAACCAAAAATTTTCAAGCCTGATTATATCGCAAAATTACTTCCTGCTGATTTATCAAGTGTAGAACTTGAAAGTCTTAACAACGCAAAAATTTATTCTATCTTAACAATTCCATCTGATATAACAAAAATGAATGCTAATTTAAAAGCTCCAATTGTTATTAACAGTGATAAAAAAATTGCTAAGCAAATTGTATTACAAGATAGTAAATTAGCTGTTAATCATGAAATGTATAAAGATCTTAAGAAATTCATTATGAGTTACTCTTCTGATGATACCAAAAGAACAAATGTTCAAAATACAAAAACTACAACTGTTACGAATGAAGATAATACTTCGACTGTTACTAACAACAACAATTCGAAAACAGAATTAAGAAACTAATTTAATAAAATTTGATAATAAAAAAGCCGCTTTAAAAGCGGCTTTTTTTATACTCGTGTTTCAGTTGCCTGATTTGATAAATCTAAATACATTCTTGCATCTTGGTGACTAGCATCCTTTAGAAGCACTGATTTCCACTCATTTTGAGCTTCTAGTACATTTCCCATTGAATAATAGATTAATCCAAGTGCCACTTTAGCTGGTAAATAATCTGGCTTTTCACTCTTTACACTCACCAACTCATTAATCGCTTTAGTTGTATAGCCTTTCTTAGAATATGTTTTAGCTATTTTTAATTTTATGTCGTAATTGTTTGGGTTTAAATTGAAAGCGCGACCAAACTCTTGTAATGCTTCTTCATATCTTCCATACGAAAAATATAATTCTGCCATTTCAAAATGCTTCTCAGAAAACTTTTTATTTATATGTGGATCAGAGAAAGATTCATCTTCTTTTTTGACGTTTTTGTTAGCTAATTCAAAAGCTTTTTCTGCTTGTTCATATTTCCCAATATCATTTAATAATACTGAAAGTGAAATTGCAGCATCAGTGTGTGTAGGATCAAGCTCAACAACTTTCTGGAACGTTCTAATGGCTTTACCAACCTTACCTGTCATATGATAAATGTTAGCTAAATAGAAATAGGCATCTATATTTTTATTATCTTTTTCTATTAATTCTATGAATATCTCTTGGGCTTTTTTAAAACTATTAGCATTATAGGCTTCAATAGCAAACTTCAATAACTCTTTATCTTTAAGATTATCCATATTCTCCCCTATATTAAAATTATTTTAAACATTCCGTAACTACGTCATTGAGTGATTTTACAGTTTTTAAATAATCATAATATTTTTGTGTGTATTTTTTGCATTCTTTTAAATCTTTTGATTTGTAAGCGGCTTCAATGATTCTCTCTTTAGCGTGATTTACCAGAGAAGCATCTATAAACTCATCAATTATAAGTTTATATCTATAAATCGCAGCATCATATACTTTTGTTTTGAAATAGAAATCCGCAATATATTTTTCTTTTTGCTCAATCATTTTATTGCAATAATTCATTTTCTTTTCAGATTCTTTTCTATACTTGGTCTCTGGGAAACTTAAAAGCAGTGATTTGAAATGTTTAATTGTTTCAACTGCATTACTTAGATCCCTATCAAATGTTTCAGGAATCTGATTATAATAGGCATCAGCTATTTTAAATAGTACGTAATCAAGTTTTGCGTGCTTAGGGTGAAAATCTCTAAAGACAGTATAAGCAGCAGCCGCTTCAATATAATTCTCTTGTAAAAAAGCTATGTCTGCTAAAAGAAGTTCAGCATCAGTTGCATAAATACTATAAGGATAAACTGTTCTTAAATTATTTAATGTATCTGTGGCCATAATGAAGCGACCATCTTTCATCTGACTTTTAGCTTCTTTGTACATTACTTCAGCAGCTGTTTTTCCAGTATGCTCTTCACTAGAACAAGAAACTAAAAACAAAAATAATAATAAAACTTGAATTAAGTTTAAGAACTTCATTAATTTGCATCTCCTTCTCTACATTACCTATATAGAGACTGGACGTCAAAAGATATTGAATCTAACCTACTGATTTTTCGTATACTTCTTGGTAAATAACTACTGAAAATAATTGGAAAAACGCCGCTAACGGTATGGATAAAATCATTCCTAAAACACCCGCTACTTGTGAACCAACAATTACAGATAAAACAACAATTATTGGATGCAGATTTACAATTTTAGAAACAAGCAAAGGAAATACAATTGCTAAATCAACTACATTAGCTATCAAATAAAGTAAACTCATTGGTCCTATAGAACTTTTTAAGTTAGGGTCAACTAACGCAATGATAATTGCAGGAATATACCCTATAACTGGCCCAATATACGGTAAGATATTTGTAAACCCTGCTACAAGGCCTAATAAAAGTGCAAAAGGAAATCCCATTACACTTAAACCAATTGTAATCATCAACCCAACAATTGTAGCTTCAAAAAATTTCGCAAAAACATAATCCCCAAATTTTTTATTAAATTGATGAAATAAATAATAAGTTTTTTCAAAAATTACATTTGGCACGAGTTTAAAAAATAATCGAGTTGTGCCGTGACCATCTTTAAGCATAAAGAAAACAAAAAGTGGAACTAGTAAAACCCATTCAAAAACCGTAGATAACATTTTAGGAATATAACCAATTGAACCCTGTATATATGATTTTAAATCCCATGCATATTTTGCAAGATCTGGTTTAGAAATCGTAATTCCAAACTGATCGTAGACTTTTGAATTTATAAAATCATATTGTGAGATAAAGAATTTTTCAAATCTAGGAATATAAGTTTGAAAATTACTAAGTTCATCTACTACAGCTGTAACTCCCATAAATAGAGGTACAGCGACACCTGCACATATACTTCCAAGGATAACCATAAGAACAAGAGTTTTGATATTATCACCATCGTTCCACAATGGTTTCAGTGGCCGAACAATCATAACAAGAATATAAGAGAAAATTAAAGGAAGGCTGATTCTTGGTATTGCCAATAAAAAAATTAATGTGAAAAGTAGAACAATTCCAAAAAATATTAACTGTGGCAGATTTCTTATTTTAGTTTGAATCTTCATTAATCGCCATTTTATCTTTCATTACTTTTAAATCTAATGTAATTCGACCTAATCTTTCTGAAATAATAATTGAAATAGACTGTAGAATTTTGGCAGCTATTCGTGGGTTACATTCAAGTAGTTCTTCTAAATCAGGTTTGAACAGTCCTAATAAAACGCAACCATCATCACTAATACATGAGGCTGAACGAATACTGTTTTCTTGTAGTAATGCAAGTTCACCAAAATAATCTTGAGTTTCAAGAATAGTAATTAAACTAGATTCTCCACCCTTATCATTTTTCATATAGAGACTTACACTTCCATCTAAAATGAAATAAAAACCAAAACCACTTTCTCCTTCTTTAAATATTATTGAATTAGGAGAATAAGTTCTTCTATGAAGATAATTGCCAAGAACCCTTAGTTCATTATCTGTAAAGTTCTTAAGAACTGAAATATTTCTTAAGAACTTTGGAATATTAATTTCTTTATTGGAGCTAAAAGGACTTGATTGCCAAAAATATTGTGCTGTACTTATTTTAACTCTATTATCTGGTGAGAAATTATCTTTTTCTAAACTCATTTTACTATAACCTCGACTTCATCTGTTTTTATCCATCCCTGCAATTTTTCAGGATAGATAACATACGACCATCCCTCTTGTTTGTTGATAAGTTTCACAAGTAAACCTTTATTTAAAACATTGGTCTTCTCAAAAACCTTTGAAGGTCCTTCAAAAACATCAACATCAACTAACGGAACCGCTTTAACCATGGAATCTACAAAATATGATTTAAAAGCAATTGGTATAATTGCAATTATAAATATTGCTATTCGTATAAAATTATTTATTTTTTTAAATAAGAACGTAAGTGAGAGTATGAAAATTAAAGTGATGGACAAGTAGAGTCCAGAGTCTAGATTAAGGGAATAAAAATTTATTGTATCTGATATTGTTTCTGGTCTTTCAAGTTCAACAATACCCAAAAGCTCTTTTGATTTCATAATATTATTCTTAACATTATGATTATAATAACCAAGCTCTTTTGCTTTCTCTAGATAAAGTCTACCTTCAGCTAAATTTCCCTGTTTAATCTTAACAGTACCAAGATTATACAAATATACACCTGAATCAAATTTATCTTTTAACTCATTTAGAATTTTCTCAGAAGAGTCAAAATCTTTCGCTGTATATTTTTCTTTAAAAGTATCTAGATTATTATTGGAAACCATGGGATTATTATCGTTTTCAGCCTATAATAAATCAAGTTATTATAAAAATTTTGGAAATAAAATTTCTATGGATTGTGATCAGTTATTAGTGAATATTCAACTTGACCAGTACGATCAAGTTTCATGCTTAAAGCCGAATTCAAAGGTTATAGCTGGTTTTGGCCCATTGTATAAGAATGAGGCTAATGAAATATATTTTGATCTTTCTCAGAAAAGAGATTTTGACATATTTAGCCCATTAAACAATTCAGATAAAACAAAGTTTCTAGAGGTTTTTGAAAAATCTGGAAGACTATTACAAATTGAACAATTAATAACTAAATGCATTGATAATGATTTAATAAAATATAAGGAAAGAACAATCTTTATTAGCTCTACAATTTCTGAATTAGACTTGCTTAGTAAGGGCATAAAAGGTAATTTTACTAACGGAAAGAGTATAGAACTATACTTGCCACTAACTATAAAAAATAAGCATATAATTGATATTTTTAGCATACTGAAGGATTTATGTATTTAATTAGACAAGTAGAGGAAAAAGATCTTGATGTTCTCACAGATCTAAGTCGGCTTGTTTTTTTTATAAATTTACCATCTGACAAAAATTTAATTGAATCAAAAATTAAAAAATCAATTGATACATTTAAAGCTCCAAAAAAAGATCTATCTAAATGTCTTTATCTATTTGTATTAGAAGAGATTGATACCAAAAAAGTAATTGGTGTTTCAATGATACATGCACAGCATGGAACTATGAAAGAGCCACATTTTTATCTTAAAGTTGGTAAAGAAGAGAAGTTTTCAAAAAGTATAAATACGGGATTTGTACATGGTACACTTCGTCTTGGTCTAGATACTAATGGACCTACTGAAATTGGTGGATTGGTTTTACATCCATCTTACCGCGGAAATACTGAAAAATTAGGAAAACAATTATCTTATGCTCGTTTTTTATTTATGGCGATGAACAAAAAGTCATTTAAAGAAACTGTTCTCTCTGAGCTTATGCCTCCGCTTGATAAAGATGGTAATTCTCCATTATGGGAAGCCATTGGTCGAAGATTCATGAATATGGATTACAAAGAAGCTGATATCTTAAGTAGAAGTAATAAAGACTTTATATTAAGTCTCTACCCTTCGGAGAATATTTATCAAACTCTTCTTCCAATAGAGGCAAGAAATGCAATCGGTAGAGTTGGAGAAGATACAAAGCCAGTGAAGAAAATGCTAGAAAGCATAGGGTTTCATTACTCAGATGAAGTTGACCCTTTTGACGGTGGACCACATTTTAAATGTAAATTAAAAGATATAACTCTAGTTAAAAATTTCAAAAAAGGTATTCTAAAGTCAGGAAAACCGGATTCTAGTTTTTCAGACTATCTTATATCTGCTGAACAAAAAGATAAAAAGTTTGTTTGTTTCAAGGCCCAAGCAAATGTTGATAAGAATAGTTTTATTATTGATGAAGAGGTTTTCAATAAATTATCATTAGAGGAAGGTCTTAACGTTTCTGGAATACCTTTTTAGTGCTGATCTTTATTTATTAGGACACCCTTATCACCTAAGACAACTTTTTCATCTGGATTCTTATTAGTTGGTCTTGCCTTCGATGTTGCTTTATAGGTACTAATTGCTTTTGAATTATTTATTTTCTGATTAGATTTTTTAGTAGTTTTTATTGCATCTAATAAAAATGCTGTAGAACTTGGCAATGCATTTTCTTCTTTTATTCTTTGTTTTTCTTTTAGGTTTTTAATCTTATCCCAAGAAAGAATACCAATTTTTTCTAAATCACCAGAAGGTAGATTCTCGTATTCTTCTTCAACGTTAATTTCTTCAAGTTTTTTAGCGAGATTTCCTTCAAATACTTCCCCACCACCAGTTTTTTTCTTTCTAGCTTTTGCATTTATAGGGATAATCTTTGCTCTATATTCTGTCTCAACTTCAATTTCTGCACCAAAGATTGAGTTAGCATTTATCTCTGAGTCTTCCATTCCATAAAACTTTTTAGCTTCTTTGCCTTTCTTTAAAAGAATTTCAATCTCTTTTGGAGTTAAAATTTTAAATGAATTTAAGGCCAAACCTTCTGAAGGTGAGCTCATTTTTACCTCGTTATAAATACTCATATCTTTATCGTCACAAACAACTCATTACTTGAGTAAAATAGGTGAATTAGCGACGATCTATCTACTTGAAATTACATTAAAGATGGCCCCAAATTTTTGGTAGACAACTGAATTCTAATTGCTTATAAATAGGCTTACCAAAAAATAAATGCTGGGGAGTGGCGCAGTTGGTTAGCGCAGTAGACTGTTAATCTATTGGTCGTCGGTTCGAGTCCGACCTTCCCAGCCATTTAAATCATGAAAATATTAAATAAACAGTCCTATTTAAAAATCAAACAAGAAGCTTATTCTGCGTATTTAAATTCTATTAATGAATTTGTTGATCATTATAAAAACTTTCAAAGTATAGACGATCTAATTTTTTTAATTAGTAAAAATGAAAGTCTTAAAGATAAGAAAAATTATGAGCTTGGATTATATTTTTTAAGTGAACTCTACAAGCTAGTCAATTACATCGAGCCATTAGTGGAATTAGAAAATGGTGAAGTTGAGCAAGAAGAAGTAGAAGAGTTTTTGTTTGAAGAATTTACAAGCACTCAATATGGTGAATATTTTTTAAAAGAAAAGAAAAAATCAGAAGATATTATCGAAGCCTCCAATCAGACTATTAAACATATACATAAATTCCTCCTAGCATTTTTTAATATTCATTTTCTAGGTGCAAATAGAATTGACTACCCCTACTACCAAGACATTTTTGAAATTGCTGATAGATATACAGTGAACTCTATTAATTCATTTAAAATTAAGGATATTGATTTTGAATTATATTTATTTACTGATGATTTTTCTAAACAAAGCAAAAGAATTTCAATCGCTATCAATGCAATTAAAACCTACAGTCCTTCTTCTTATGAAAGACTGATTGAGTTTACAAAATATATAACTGTTCTTAATGATGCTGGACTTGTTAGCTATTCTTCTCAGTATCTTCCTGGGTATAGTTCTATAAACCTTTATGATAGAGATGATCTCGATTTAGTAGATGATCTACTTCATGAAAACGGACATCATCATTTGAACCATTATTTAAATCATATTGAATTAATAAATGAAGATGATGAACAAATTTATTATAGTCCCTGGAGAAAAGCACTGCGGCCTATTCGAGGAATTTATCATGCTGTCTTCACATTTTACTTTGCTTTTAAGATATATCACGATCTTCTAAACTCTGATTTTTACACCGATTCTGCTCAAAAATATAAAATCACTAAAAGATTTATTGAAGAAAGGAATATGTTACTTTTTTGCAGAACTGATTTAGAGCATGCCTATGAAAATGATAAAATTACAGAAGAAGGTAAAATCCTTATTGATGAAATATATAAAGAAATTGATGCGGAAAAAGATAATATTACCAATAATCAAGAATCGTTAGTTGAAAACGATGAAGAATTAAATAATTTAAGAGAGGCTTTACTGATTCATTCTACTAACAAAGCTTACTAATCAGTTGATAGCTTAGAAAATGTTTTAGTATTTCTATAAACTCCATGTTCAATTGAGTCTTCTCTTGCAATACCCTCAAACACATATCCTAGTCTTTTTGGAATCTCTTCCGAGCGCATATTAAGATCTGAGCAGCGAATCTGAACTCGGTGGAATCCAACTTCAAATAAATGACCTTGAAGTATTTTTACGGCTTCAGTCATATAGCCATTACCTTCAAAATCACCCAGTAACCAATACCCTATTTCTGCACGCTCATATTTCCAATTGATAGAGTGAACACCAATATTTCCAATATAAGTATTAGAATCATTTAAAAATATCCCAAAATCAAAAAGTGTACCCTTTTCCCAGTCTTCCATTGTTGATTTTATATAGTCTTCTTCATCTTGAACTGAATTAATATAGGGAACCCATGGTAAAAACTTAAAAAGTCTTTCGCGATCTTTTTGAACATGTTCAAACATTGTAGAGGCAAGTTTTATTGTATGTTTTTGTAGGTACAGTCTATTCGAAACGATTTTTTTATCTAAATATTTTAATTCCATATTAAACTCGATTTAACATTGATTGCATTTCATTGGCAGGCATCATATCACCCTGCTTACTGGCGATATCGATACCTTTTTCAAGAACTTCTTTTGCGGCAGGACTATCATTAATTGCCATAAGAGACTTTGCTAATCCCACATAGGCTACAGAATATTTTTCATCATTATTTAAAACATGTACAAATCGCTCTATTGCATTTTTATACATACCTCTTTCTAGATAAATATCACCCATTCCATAGCTAGCTAAAACATCATCTGGATCAATTTCAAGAACTTCTTTAAACATGGATTCTCTTCTTTTAATCTCAGCTTCTTTGTTTTTTTCAATCTCTGCCTTTTCTCCCATCATTTCAAATGAATTTACAGTTGCAAGTGCTTTATGTTTTTCAGCTTCATCAATCAATCCCTTTTTCATATAGAAAAGAGATAAATTTGTATGGGCCATAATTGATTTTTCGTCTAACTCTAAGAGTTTATTCATATGAGATATGGCTTCATCATATCTTTCATCACGACCTAGAATAACTCCTAGAACTTCATAAGCATCCGCAAGCGATGGGTCTAATGATATCGTTTGCTTTAGTAATTCCACAGCCTCAATGTCTTTATTGCTATTAAAGAGATCAATAGCGTTATCATATAGTTTTTTTGCTTTAGCTTTATCAGTAAAACCAATATAAGGAATTAAGTGAACAATGCCCTCTTGAATTTTTTTACCTTCAACTCGATTTTCTCTAGATAGTTTTAAAAGATTAAAATACTTGTTATCAAATTTAAAAGTAACCAAAGAATTAATAGGGCCATCTGACTCAACATAAGCAGGAAACTTAGCTGACCCTCTATTATTATAAATTTTTGAAACTGTCTCTTGACCTAAGTAACAACCCTTTTTAAAACTTGTTGCTGATTCCACTAAAAAACTATCTGTAAGCAAATCACCCTTTAAGACATTCTTATTCCAAATGGGGAAAAGATATTGACCAGATAAAATGTCTTCATCAAGAAATTCTTTTGGTTGTTGTGAACTAATTTTAAATTCAGTATCAAAATATTTTAGTTTATATCCATAGCTTGTATTTAAATTTAAAAAATATTCTTTATCACACTTTTTAATTTCGACATCTTCCATTATTAGAAATTGATTAAATCTTTCTTCGAACTCCAAGCAATTTTCTTTTGGAACAAGAATTTCAAGTTCTTCTTTTTTGATAATGATGAAAAAAGAAACAATTTCGGATTTAATATTTAACAAACAATTAACTTGTGCTTCATTTTCTTTTAAGCTTTTATAGTCATTGGTAACTTGAGAATGAATAAACGACTCAGCATCAGATCCTGATACTAAATAACATTGATAATTTAAATTAAATCCTATTGAAGTATTCATTAAACTGAGAAAGATTCGCCACATCCACAAGTATTTTTTGCGTTTGGATTGTCAAAAACAAAACCTTTTCCATTTAGACCATCTTTGAAATCAAGAGTTATACCTCTTAAATATATTGATGATTTGGGGTCTATGAATACTTTAAATCCAGAAAGATCTATCACCTTGTCTTTATCTTTCTGCTCAGAAAATTCAATTTTATAAGATAAGCCTGAGCATCCACCGCCAGCAACTCCAAGCCTTAATCCCTTAGAGCCATCTGGATTTTCAGAATTAAAAATATTCTTAATCTGCTCAATCGCTTTATCTGTTATTGTAAGTAGTTCATTTTCCATAGTAATCTCTGTTTTCGATCTGTATTTCTTTCTATATTATACTCTTACAACGCTTATAGGCTCAAGTAAATATACAAACATTAACGGCTTATAAGTTAAGGAAATTTAATGAAATTATACCATTATGTGCACTGCCCCTTCTGTATAAGAGTAAGAATGGCCTTAGGTTTTTTAAATATTAGCTATGAATCAATAGTTCTCCCTTATAATGATGAGAAAACCCCTATTGAGCTAACAGGGACAAAGATGCTTCCCATTATGGACTTTGGGGACTCTATAATTAATGAAAGTTTAGATATAATTGAGAAATTAGATAAGAAAAATATTTTTAAAATTACGCAATTTACACAAACAGATCTTCCTAAGATAGATAATCTTTTAAATATTTTAGGTAAAGATGTTCACAATCTGGCTATGCCTTATTTTATATACACAAATGAGTTTAATGAAGATTCAAGACAGTATTTTCAATCTAAAAAAGAAATTAAGCGAGGGCCATTTAGCGAGTTAATAAAAAGAAAAGATGAATTCATTTCAAATTTAAATATTAATTTAAAGGAGCTTGAACTTTCACTAAGCCCCTACTATCAGTCTAAAGAATTTGGTTTAAAAGACATACTTATTGCAAGCCACCTTTGGGCTTTATATATCGTACCTGAGTTTCAATTTTCAGAAACAATTCATAACTATCTTCAACAAGTAAAAAATATTACAAACTTTGATTATCACGAAGATTATTGGAAATAAAAAAGCCACTCTTTTGAGTGGCTTATATTTTCATTTTGCTTAGGAATTTTTATATTTTAGTAACAGTAAGTTTCCCAGAAACAGTCTGTATACCAGTATCCCCAGTCATCATAATAGTCATAACAAACATATTCATCATAACAACTAGAACCACCGCCATAATATCCGCCACCTGTTGAAGGAGTCGCTGCTGCAACAACGATTAATAGAATTAGAGCAACAACTACCACTCCAACTACTACACCATCACCATTCCAACTTGCACCTTGAGAAACAGTTGAACCTAATTGACCAAGAACATATTTTCTTGCATCAGTTTCACTCATTTTATTAACTTCTACAGTTTTTAAAAGCGTGTCTAAATCTTTAGATAATTTTTTATCTAAAACTCTTTCTTTAGCAAAAGAAATTAATTCATTGTTTGTTAAACCTTTCTTTTGTAAAGCTTCAATTTCTTTTTGAAATTTATCAACTGCTTGATTGTAAAACTTTTGATCTTTTTGATTCCACTCAACAGTTACTGAATAATTAAATTCATCAAAAGCTGTTTTAAGTGAATTGTTTGTTCCCGCATTTACTTGTACTACAAATAGACAAGAAAGCATTAGTGTTGCTAGCATTCTTTTTAACATTTTATCTCTCCTAAAAAAATTAAATCCCTAAACAGTAAATACCTATTAAGATGCTATCTATCAAGATTAAAAGTCTTACATACGAACTTACATTGTTGTTTTTACAGGGTTTTTTGGAGTCACAATGACACTAAACTTGATATATGCAAAGAGTTTCGCTGGAAATTTTAAAGTTAGAAACCTTGAGAAGAAAATAAGTCATAGAGTTTTAATCTCTCGACCTTATAGTTTTTGCAATCAATTTTACATTGATCCAAAATTGCATTTAATAGAGACACTCTGACGCTAGAGTCGCTGTCTAACTTATTTCTTAAAGCATAAACTAAATTATTAGCTTTATCTTTGCCTACGATATGTCTTACTTCCCAAAGCAGTCCAAAAACAAAATCAGCATTTGCAAAATCATTTTGTTCAAACTCAAGTCGATACAAGTCTTTTCTTCTGGCATTCTTCCCCGAGAACGTATTATATTTTTTAATTTTTAAAGCAAGTTTAGGTGAGTCCGCAATTATTCCTGCAAAAAAATCGGCCATACCTTCATTTATTGGAGTTGAGTGAGTAATTTTTAATCCATCTGAAAGAGCTATATGTGCATACTCATGATAAATTATTTCCGGTACAAGTGCTGTATCTAAGTAGTACCACTTTCGACTAAACACCTTTGATAAGCTATCAAATCCTTGGTAACCAGCCTCGAGTATAACTGATGTTCCGGCCAACCTAAATACACTATTAATAGCCTCTGGCCCCCAACCTTGATACTGCTTAGTTAAAAGTGAAAGCATGAATTTATTAAGATTAGTCATATGCATTTGATTTCTAAATTGTCTTAAAAGTGTTTTATAAGGAACTACTCCACCTTGAAATTTTAAAATTTCTTTAACATTTATTTTTTTTGATGGTCTAAACCAAATTTCATTTCCCCATGGGGAAATATTCTTTCCTGGAAGTCCTGCACCTGCATTTATACTTAAAGCATTATTATATTGTGGCTCTAAGTTATCATTTGCATAATGTCCAAGCTCACTGAATTTATGAGTAAGCTCCAATCTAATTGTCATCTTTTTTGCATTTTTAACAAACTCTGAATTAAGACCGCTTAAAAAAAACTTTCTAGCCTTCATTAAATGATAATAGACAGTTGCAGCTTTTAAATTAAGTTCTCTCGATTCAGTAAACTTTATAGCTTCTTCAGATTTACCAAGAACTATTTTGAAGTATTGTCCATCATAAGAATCATCACTTTCTAAATCTTTTAAAACTACGACTCTTTCAATTGCTTTAAATTTTTCATTACGATCTATGATAATTGCAGTTACTCCCTTTTTTGCAAAAGAGTTGTTAGATAAAAGTATTGAAAAAATAAATGTATTTAAAATTATTTTTCTCATATTAAAATAGACTATAGTCCTTTTCCTTGTTTTTATCTTTTTCTGATTTTTTAACCTGGTTTACAGATTCAATAATTGAGATTGCTAAAACAGCTACAAAACCATATGGCGGAGGTAGTAAAATAGCACCTATTGCTCCGAAGTTTTTCACCCAAAAAATAATTTTTTCAAATTTAGTTTTCTGAGGATTCCAAATTATGTCTAGTTTTTCAAGCTCCGCCATTTCTTCTACAGGAACAATTCCTGTTTCATAAGCAGCCATAAGCACGTCTAAATATGTAGCTTTTTTATTCTGAAAAAAGCTCATTTGATTTAAATCACTCAGTTCCTTTCTAAAAAGTTTAAGAATAAATCTATATTTTTCCATTGGCTCAAGATTAATAATTTCAGGCGGCAGTGGATTCGGGTCATTTGGATCATAATTTATATAAATACTTATATCTGTTGAATTTAGCCTTTTTCTCATCCTGTCGATGAGCTTAGCCATTAAAGATATTTGCATGAAATCGAAGTCATCATAGAGTTCCATTCTAAGTGTTTTCTTTTTATCTCTATAACTTTTTCTGGTCGCAACATTTGAAAGATCCGAGTTTTTTATAACAAACTGATCTCTTAAAGATTTTTTCTTACTTATATAATTAGTAAGCGTTAAATCTAATTCATGAAGTTTTAAAATTCGAGCTTTCTCCAAGTCTAGATACATTTCTTCATCAATTATTCCAGAAGTAAAAGCACGCTTGTTTAGTTTTTTAAGCTTAATATTTCCGAGCTTTTTTCGCTTTGGAAAATCCTGCTTTAGACCTTTATAGATACTAATCCATCTATCAGCTAAGCAAGGTCCAGTACCTACAGGAAATTTTCTATTATTTCTTTCATAGGCAGCAACTTGAGCTTCACTAAGTTTTGTTTCTTCATCTTTTTTAGTTGTGACATGAATTTCTGAATTTGATGAGTTTTTTAGTATATGCAATAGATTTCTAAAAACAATATCATCAATTGCATTATTGTATCGTGCATAGATAAAAGCATTTTTAATAAGTTTTTTGCTAACTGGAACTTCCCCAAAAAAAGAGTTAACTGTCTCAAAAACTTCAGTAGCACAAATCCTACCTTTTAGATCCGTTGTGTACTTTAAAGTATTCACATATTCTTGACGTAGATTTTCTTTGACTTTAAAAACACGATCTGTTGAATAAAAAGAGGATTCACCCTCTCTATCATTCGTTAAGGGACCTGCAAAAGATAAGAATGGAATAAATAAAAATAATATCAGCCTATTCATAAGGCTGTTAAATACCTAAAAACTACAAATTTTGATACTGAGCTTGTAAAGATTACCCTATTTTCTAGGCTGCCAAAGTGTTTCGGTTACGCCATTTCGAGCATTTACGACTCTGGACATGACAAAAAATAAATCTGATAAGCGGTTTAGATAGATCAAAGCATTTTCAGGGGCCTCAAATGAAGCTTCAATCGCACCTACAAGTTTTCTCTCTACCCTTCTACAAACTGTTCTAGCAAGATGGAAAAATGCTGAAGATTGAGATCCGCCGGGTAAAATAAAGTTATTTAGAGGGTCTAATTCTTTTGAAATATTATCGAGATATTCTTCTAAAACTTTTACATCACTGGTTGATAGCTGCGGTAATTTATATTCTGTTCTTTTTTCAAAAGTACAAGCAAGGTTACTTCCAAGATCAAATAATTGATTTTGAATTTTAAATAATATTGTGTTGATATCGGCTTCAGAGCAAGAAGCAACTATACCAATAATACTGTTCAACTCATCAACATCTCCATAGAGATCTATTTGAAAGTCTGATTTTAGTTTTCTCTCGCCTGAAACGAGTGAAGTTGAACCCTTATCGCCTGATTTTGTATAGATTTTACTCATTACATATTCCTTCTATATTTTCCACCAATCTCGTAAAGAAGATTAGTTATCTCTCCAAGGGAGCAATGTCTTACTGTAAAAATTAATTCAGAAAATATATTTTCATCATTTAAAGCTACATCCCTTAATCTATTTAACATCTCTTGAGATTTTGACTTGTTCATATCTTTAAACGAATTAAGTCTATTTATTTGATCATTTTTTTCATCGTTACTTGATCGTGACAATTCTATATCTTGCTCTAGTTGAGCATTAACATCGTCTGAAATATAGGTATTAACTCCAATAATTGGTAGCTCTCCACTATCTTTTAAAGTTTCATAGTAAAGTGACTCCTCTTGAATCTTACCTCTTTGATACATACTTTCCATTGCCCCAAGTACTCCGCCTTTATCAGAAATTCTTTCAAATTCTGCTAAGACTGCTTCTTCAACTATCTCAGATAGTTCCTCAACTAAATAAGCACCCTGCATAGGATTGTCTGTTTTATTAATTCCAAATTCACGATTAATAATCATTTGAATTGCCATTGCTCTTCTAACTGACTCTTGTGTAGGAGTTGTAATTGCTTCATCATATGCATTTGTATGAAGAGAATTACAATTATCACTTAAGGCAAGGTATGCCTGTAGTGTTGTTCTAATGTCATTAAAATCAATTTCTTGTGCGTGAAGTGATCTCCCAGATGTTTGAATATGATATTTTAGTTTTTGAGATTTTTCATTAGCACCATATCTCTCTTTCATAGCTACGGCCCAAATTTTACGAGCAACTCTTCCCATCACTGTATATTCTGGATCTAAACCATTTGAAAAAAAGAATGATAAGTTTGATGAAAAGTCGTCAATTGGTAAGCCACGACTAATATAGTATTCAACAAATGTGAACCCATTTGAGAGAGTTAATGCCAATTGTGTTATTGGGTTCGCTCCTGCTTCAGCAATATGATAACCACTAATAGAAACTGTATAGTAGTTTCTAATAAGATTTTTAGTAAAAAATTCTTGAACATCACCCATTAGCTTAAGAGCAAACTCTAAAGAAAAAATACAAGTATTTTGGGCCTGATCTTCTTTTAAAATATCTGCCTGAACTGTACCTCTCACCTTTTGCATTACTTCAATACATTTCTGAAGATCATCTCTATCTTTTTCAGATAACTGTTGATTGATCGCTGTATTCATATACATAGCTAAAATGATTGCAGCAGGTCCGTTAATCGTCATAGAAACAGAGGTTCTTGGATCACATAAATCAAAGCCAGCAAAAAGATCTTGCATGTCATTTAGTGTCGCAATACTAACTCCTGCTTCACCAATTTTTCCATAAATGTCAGGACGCTTATCTGGATCTTCTCCATATAAAGTTACTGAATCAAAAGCTGTTGAAAGTCTTTTAAAGTCATCATTTTCTGATAAAAAGTGAAATCTCTTATTCGTTCGTTTTGGACCACCTTCGCCTGCAAACATACGTTTTGGATCTTCATCTACTCTTTTAAATGGAAATACACCTGCACCATAAGGATAAAATCCTGGTAAATTACATTCTCTAATAAATTTAATTTTTTCTGAATTAAATCTAAAAGTAGGAAAGCCTACTCGTGAAATCTTTGATCCACTTAACGAAGTATATTTGGTATCTACTGAAATATTTTTATCTCTAACCGTGTAGGTATATTTACCTTTAATAAATTGAGACACGATTGAATCGTATTCCTCAATCTTTGTAAATTCATCCATTCCAATTTTTTCTTTAATAGACTCTGCTAGGGACTCTAATTCATCTTTTGCATTAACAGACTCCACAAGCTTTGAGGCACTATAAGTTACGTCATAATCTCTAAAT
>CAYGTU010000008.1:25034-35230 GCA_964352945.1 uncultured Bacteriovoracaceae bacterium | reverse complement strand
CAAATAAAACTAAATTCTTAATTCAATCTTTAACATAAAATTCAAAATATCCTTACTTTAGAAATCATATAACGGAGTCGACTCCTGATAATTTTGCCATATTTGCAGAAGAAAGATAGCCAGTTATTTCATACTCGCAATCTTGATTTACAGGGATATTTTTATTTATAAAAGGAATAAAGAACAATTTATGTTTTAATACAATTGAACTAGTGTTTTTGATAATATTTTTCTCATAAAAGAATAATGCGATAAAACTGAGACTTGATCCAAAAACAGTGAACAATAAGCCTAAACCAATAAATTGATCAATTAATTCTTTAGATTCCAGAATTTTCATAACTGAGGGCCATACAGCAAAAGTTAAAAAGAACACTGCTGAAAGGGTAGCTATTAAATATACCCAAAAAATAGGGGGCAAGCCATAAGATCTAAGAGTAAGAGTAGTGTTATTAACATTCACATGTTCTGTATCTGATTTGTCTGTTGGAAAGTGATAAAGTAGGCCCATGATTAAATTTAGCTTAAGATATTTAGTTTGTATAGTAAATCAATGGAGGGAAACTCAATTTCAAAAGTCTGTAGATTTATTTTAAACAATTTTCTTATTGCCATGCGGACTAATTTATTTTGCTCCCTATAAAGATTAATGATACTTTTTTGGCTCGTAACATTATGGCCAAGATCAATAGTAATAAGCTCTTTAAGTAAATTGTAATTATTTTTGTTAATTTTTTTATCTTTTAATCTTGAAATCAATTTATCAATTGAATTTAGTTCATTTTGGTTTCGGTGATCCTGATAAAATAAACTATAGAGTAAAAATTCAACTTGGCAGTTTTTATTTTCGGCCAGATACATTTGCAGGTGATGATAAAGTTCTGACTTATTTGATTTATGATTTGCCTCGTTAGCTAAGATCAAGTGCTTATTTTTAAGCGATTGAGAGATATTATTTTGATCAAGAAAAGTCAGTTTATCGTAAATAATTCCAATAATTGATGTATTTATATTGATGATTTTACTTTTTATAATTTCTTTTGAAGTGTATTTATTAACATCATCTTTAAATGAAATAATTTCTTTTACATTTTTAATATCTATTATTTGGGGATTATTTTCAGTATAAAAATATTGAAAATCATTATTGCTTAATTGAATGCTTTGTTTTGAGTTATCATAAGTATTAAATATTAACAACTGTCCGCTAGGGAAAAAGAGATAAATTGTCCAAGAGGAAAATGTTTCAAGATTACTTAAGTAGATTTCTGCCGCCTTTACCGAATCAACTTGAGTAATCATTTCATATTTAAAAATAAAATGAGGTTTGCCTTTTAAATTAATTTTTCCATTATTTTGTTTATGGAATGTAAAACTTATTCCTTGAGAATTTTTTGCAAAATTAAAATCCAGAGGAAACTGACCTAAATTTAAAAAATCTATTTGATAGGCACCTTTTTTAAGTGAATAAATAGTTGTATCTTTTGACTTAATTTTTGCATTTTTACTTTCGTGTATATACTGTGTTAGCGTCTTATCATCCTGGTATGAAAAAATACTGTATTGTTCAGTAACAATTCTATTTATGTCTATATACTCGTCGATATTGTAATTTATAAGATCTACTAACATGAGATAAAAAATAATATCCTCTCTACTGATTTCTCTACCTTTAGCATATCCTTCTAAAATTTTATTTATTTCAGTGTTATCTATTTTTATTAAACGTGTTATTGACTTGATAAACTTATGAAGTATGCCGGTTATTTTATTTTCTGGTATCAAGTTATAAAGTGGAGAAGGAAGAATTTTATGGTCCCTGCCAATGGTGTAAAGCAATTCATCATAATTGTCGATAACCATACTAGTAGGAGGGGTTGGCATGAATAATCCTTTAGAATTTTTATTCTTAATTTTAGCTCTATTAAGAGTTATTTTACAGTTTAGTAAGTTTAATTTCAATAGTTTACCCATATCTAGGGCAATGGGAATGAACGGTTTTCATCAATATGGGTTTTATATGAGCTTAGGATATCTTATATTGTTTTTACCAAGCTTTATAATTGGTTAAGCGATATAATACTGGACTGTATCGGTATGCTTGTTAAGGAAGGCATACTTGATTTCGCGATTCTTTGCCCATTCAAAATTCTCTTGAGTACATCTTATTAAAATTTTGATTTCTGGTTTTGATTTTAAATTTTTTACTCTAGTCTCTAATTCGTAAAATTTACTGAGAAATCGAAATCCTTGCTTGCTGGTGAAATTAAAAGATTTGTCTTTTTCGATTTCTTTCCAGACACGACGAGCATTTTCATCACCAGACAATATTGAATTTAAAATTAAATATATTAAAGTATCTGTTTCAAAACTATCACCCATTAATACTAATTCTTTTGGAATATCTGTCATAAGAAGAATATCTACCAATTGATTGAGCTTGTAGAATCCTTGATTCTTCATATCTTTAGTCGTTAGTTCTCTATCAAAAAAAGAAATGATTTTTCTATAATCTTTTAAGAAGATATTGTCCGTATAAATTGAATTTTGATAGAGCCAATCCCTTATTGAGTCCTCGTAAAAATGAGGGGAAGCAGAAAGAATAAAGGGAGTATATTTTTGATTAATATAATCTTTTAAGTAATTAATTGACTTATCTATGGTTGGAAAATGACTCATAGGTTTACTTAATGATTTATACATATCCTTAGGTGTAGACCATTTAGTATCTAGAAGAGTTTTATCAAAGTCGCTAATGATTATTTTTTTATTTTCATCAATTTTATTAGGATAAAAACTCCCAAGGTGAATTTCAATTCCTGGATAAAGTGAGATTTCAAACAACTGAATCTTATCAATTTTTGTTTGCTCACTACCTATTATTCTAATTTCAAAATTACCGTAGCTATCAGACTCGTATACTTGGTTATATATAATGCTATTATCGCTATTTAGTCCTTTTAATCTTAATGAAAACTCAGTTGAGGAGAACAGAGAGAGACTTTCAATTGGTGCCCGGAGCTTTGAATGAGGGCTATTTAAGCTTAATATAGAATTTGCATTGTTCTCAACCAGACTAACTGAGGTTTTAATTGATAATTGATTCTCAGATTGTATGGCTATGAAATTAAATAGATATGGTCTTTTCATTAAAGATATTTCCTCTTACAATAATATAAGGTGCACAATAGATAATCACAAGGCGAATTATGTTAGAAAACATTCCGAATATTAAAGTTGAGTTAATTGGTAACGTAAATATGTATCTAGCTTTAGGTATTGAAATTATTATGGCCGTATTGCTTGGTGGTATTATTGGATTTGACCGAGAGCAAAAGCTAAAATCTGCAGGTATTAAAACTCATATTTTAATTTGTATAGGTGCAACTTTATATACAGCTATTTCACTTTTAAATACTCATGGAACAGTGCTGGATCCGAATAGAGTTCCAGCTCAAGTTGTAAGTGGTATTGGTTTTCTAGGTGCTGGGGCCATCATCCGTGGTAAAGGTGGAATTTACGGTCTAACAACTGCTGCTACGATTTGGATTGTTGCTGCTGTTGGTGTTGCCATTGGATCAGGCTTTCCACTTTCAGCAACTTTTTTTACTCTAACTGTTTTAGCTGTACTAAATATCCTTTCTCCTCTTTATAGAAAAATTCAACATAAAGAAAATTTTCATTTAAGAGTTAAGGGAACTGAAGCCCTTAGACTAGTTATTGATTCTTATGTTGATAATTTAAGTGAAGAAGTTCATCACATCGAGATTATTAAAGATCACGATACAGATTTAGTAGAATATCACTATTATTTACAATGTAAGCCAAAGGCCATTAAATCACTTTCTCATAGATTAAGAGATCTTAAGTATGTAAAAGATATGACTATTAAGCGAGTTCAGAGCTTTGATGAATATGATACAAATGACGAAATTGATGATTAAGCTTTAGGTATTGTAAAAATCAACTTCCCATCTTCGTAGCGTTTTTCTATTTTATCAGCAACGACGCTTTCAGCAACAGACGTTGTGGTTGACTAGGATTCTCTTTTCTTAGCAATATTTTTCACATTCTCAACATCATTAAAAACTTCTTCATGGAGTCGATTGAATGTTAATTTTAAATTTCTATTTTTACCAGAAATTTGTACTAAGTTTTTTTCATGTTCGGGAATTTCAATTGAAACATCGTAATGTTTCCCTTTATCCTCAATACTTGGTTCTAATCTCTTAAATTGATAAAATGGATCCTTGCTCTTATCTAAAACAAGATTAGCATTTTGAAGGAATTTTTCTTTTAGTTTTTGAACAATACCTTTTGTTCTTTCATCTAGGGATTCAAGTTTTATATTATTCTGGGAGAGAATATTGTTATATTCTTTTTCAAAGGATTTATTAGTTTCTACTTTTTGAACTTGATGATTTTTTACTAATTTTTGAAATTCCGCCTGTTGAGTATCTTGAGTATTTTTATAACGAGAGCCATGTAGTCTAGATAGGTTAACAATTTCTTTTTCATTTGCTGATTTAGTATTATAGTAATTATCTATGTGCTCATCTCTAAGGTGATTTATTTCTTTCACATTGGTGTCTTTAGTTTGGTAATACTTGTCAGAATGAGCTTCTGTAATTGCTTGCATAATATTTCTATTAGTTTCAAGCATTTCTAATTTATCTAGTCGAGCATTGCTATCTAGATTATCTAGAGCGTCAGTTTGTTGTTGATAATTGGTAGATAGTGCATGTCTTTGACGGTCCAAATTTTGAGCAAAACGATTACTGAAGTTATCTTTTTCATTATCTAATTGAACTGCCTTATTGTGTTTAAATATTTCTAATTCGTTATCTAGCTTTGAACTCGTGTCATTATAGTTTTTCTTAATCTCATTTATTCTTTCATCTCTTCTTTGAACTTCTTCAACAATATCTTTATTACTAAGACTTCTAATTTCGACTAAATCTTTTTGATTAAGTTTTCTAACTTCATCTAAGCTTTTAGAATGTTTAGATTGAATTTGGTCTAGGCCTTCTTTATGATGTTTTTGAATATTTCTGAGTTCACGAGCATATCGTTGATTCTCATTAGAAATTTCAATTTTTTTACTCATATCCTATTTGACCCTTTATTTTTTCATAAGGACTTTGACAGATCTCTTTTCTGCTTCCTGTGTAGCCCGGGCACATCCAAGTTCTCGAAAGAACTATGTCAACAGATTGCCTACTTCCATGATATGATAAAAAGCTTGTCGGGGGAAGAGTGGAGTAATTAATATACCTATTAGGTTGGCTGCTCGGATTAGTTTTGTCGGTTATTAGGTATTGGTAAACTCTATATTCTGCCATTGTATTAAAAGATAATGCCACAATTAACAGAAGAATTTTTTTCAATGAAGCCCTGAAGTATGATGGTCAAGTATATGGAGTTCAACCAATTTTATGAATGACTTAATATAAATATTTCTGTCACGATCGTTAAATGATAAAAGTGCCGTTCTTTTTTTTGCAATTGTCTGATGTTTTTCAATCAAACTTAACATCTTAGTTACGTTTATTTTGGCTTCTCGGGAGGAAATCGGCCATTTAACATTTTCTATACTTTCACTAATCCACTGAGGGAAAAATAAAGGATAATGGCCATTAACGGCCAACTTAATTAAGGTATCAAATTTTAAAAACTCTTCATTTGAAGTGTTTGGTGCTCTTAAGTGCTTTTTAAAAAAATCTTCTTCAAACTTGATATCTTTTGCCATTTTTGGGGCTCCTTCACAAGGTCTATGATATAATGAATGGGTACTCACTTGTTAGATGGGTACTAATTTCCGATGGGTATAGATGAGTAAGAAGGTTAACTTAGAGTCATTATTATTCTGTTCTGAATGCAAGAAAACAGTATCTAGTTTAGAAGACCTGTATTTTGTTAGTGAAGAATCTGACCATGGATTCTGCTCAGAAGACTGTATTGAAACATTCTACTCAGTAGTTGTAAATCAATTGCAGGCTGAAGAAGTCGAAATGAGAAACTCGAAGTCTCTTCCTTATGAAAAAGAAAGCCTAAATAAGTTTTATGATTTTGAAACAGGTAACTATCATTCTACTCTTGATGAAATAATTGAAGCTAATATTGAATCTCCTCTAGAACAGTACTCTTTTAATCAGGATTTATTCTCAGAAATTTTTATTCATATTTCCAAAGCACATGTCAATAATATTGAAGTTTATATAATTCACCTTTGTTTACACTATGAAGATAATTGTTCTTTAATACTTTTTACAACCATATCAGAATTTAAGGAAATCGCTGATTATTACAGGGCCGGTCTTAGAATTAATCCAGGGGATCACGGAAAAGGTACAGCTAACTTTGAAATTTCTAAAGATCAAATGGAGGAGTTAGAGTTAAAAAAATCTAGCTATTTAGCAGATCTAATTTGTAACCGGTCTGAAGAAGATATAAGAATTGAAGATTTTATAAATTATCAACAATACACGCGTATTACTTTGGAAGAACCTGATGAGATATATGAGTATAAAGACGATGAATTAGATACAATTCGAAGTTATATTAAGACATTTAAAAAAAATGATGAAACTTTTTTTTATGTCTGTGTCTGTCAATTAATAAAGAATTCTAATGAAGGCGAAGTATTAATGCCACTCTTAACGTTTCCTTCAAAAGATACAAATCTATATAAAAATTATAAATTAGGAAATTTAGTGAATCAGCAAATTAGAAATTAACTTGGATATAGTTTGCATTTGACTCAAAGTAGCCACAAAGTCTGCTCATGTCAGCCTGAGCAGCACTTAAACATTGAGTCCATGTTTGGCTTGAGCAATTAGCTGGACATGCTCTACATTGAATATTGTTATATAAAAAATTCGGTACAGCATCCATACATCCAAAAAAAGATGACAGTGTTGATCTCTTCATAATCATCAGAGAATTTACCGGCTTAGTTTCATAGCCAACTCTATTTTTTACTAATGTAGCTTGGAGTACTTGATTAGCATTATGATAGGTACACTGAGCCGATCCAAGGTAAACAGTTGTTCCACTCGCATCACGATTAAGGGGAACTACACAGCTTCCTTGAGTAAAATCAGTTTCTTGAAATTTTAAGGCAATTTGATCGTTGTTTGTACTTGATTGGCAAACAGCAAAGTATCCAACATCAGAAGTATAATGAGTCACATTAAGTGAACAATTTGAAAAACCTGCGCCAAGACCCTGTTCTTGAGTAGTGTTAAATTCCATATTACCAACATTTGTACCAACCTCATCTGAAGAGGTACCAGTAGTAGAATCAAAATAGCTACCCATTGAATCTTGGCTATATCCACCAATGCCATCGTAACGAACCTGTTGAGGAGCATCACATGCTATTAGGGTCAAAATTAAACCAAACAAAATAGTAAACTTTTTCATTCCATACCTTCTATATTCACAATGATCTGATCGGAAATGCCTGTTAAAAAATTAAGTTAAATAATTGAAATTTAATTACCGAATAATTCAACATCTTGAATTTATTGAGGATTTATGAACAAAATTGTTATTATTTTATTTTCTTTATCAATTTTATTTAGTTTTGGTACTTATTTTGTCATTAATTTACCCAGTATTGCTTATGACAGACTAGTTAAAAACGAGCTTGAGAATAAGTATTATTACATGAAAAACTATCGGCATGATCTTTACGAATATAGCACATTTAAAATTGAAGAGACGGCCGATGATGTGGCGGAAAATACGTGGAAAAAATTTCATCTAAAAGATGTTCTTATTCCACTGCCAGTTAGACATCCACTTTATTTAACTGTTCCAATTTTAGATGATGCAGAAAATAACTCAACTCAATTTGGTATAAAATTGATCGGTCATGATATGAGGGAAGTAATTAAGATTCTTTTTCTTCCAAACAAAAGGTTTGAATTAAGACAAAGAGAACTTGAGTTTTTTCAAATCCCTGTAGTAAAAAAAATCTTAGAATCTAAACCTTACGATCAAATTTGGGATGATGTTTTTACTCTCGAGATTCCAAGACAGTACAGTGATTTTAAAAATATTGAAGCAGCGGTTTACTATCTTTATATTCTTTATTTGAGATCAACTTTTTTCCCAAAAGAAATGATCACCTTTGGAAGAATTACTGGAACAGATAAATATTTAATTAGAATTGAATCCCAAGATAAAGATTATAGAAATGATGTTGTTTTATTTAGACAAAACAATCAAATACTTTCTTATTTGGTTAGAACTAACGTGCTCTATGATAAGTCAATTTTATTAAAATCAAGATTTTTAAGAGATATAACATTTCAAGAATCAAGTCCCAGCATGGCAAAGCTCTATTACTCGGAGTATAAGGCCTTGCCTTTTTTTAGAAAAATTGATCAAGAAGGAATGGTTTACTTGTTGTCGGCTTGGTCACATGATATAGATACGAAGGGGTACTTAAGAGAAATGATTACGATGCTTGAAAGAGGAGACGGAGCCTATTTTCAACTTAAGCCACTTTATGAGTATGCTTTAAAGCATTTTGGAGAGACATTCTCTAAGAAAGACTACGGTGCAGATCTAGAAGATCCGGAAGTTAGATTAAAAAAGAAAATAGAAAAAGAAGATAGAGACATAATTGAAAAAGCGCTTAGAGATAAGAAGAAAGAAGAAAAAAAGCTAACACCTGAAGAAGAACTTAAGCTAAAATTAAAAGAAGCTAAAGAGAAGAGAAAAAAATCTAAAGTTAAAAAACGGCAATATATAGATTAGTATGGATGAAGTAGAAAAATACCTTGAAATTTCCGATCAATTCAAATTAGGTGAATTAGAAACAGAAGGATTTCATCCGCTAACCTCAAATCTATCAGATTTGTCAAAAAATAATCTATCAGAAGCATTTGAAATATTTAAAAGGATAGACATTGAATATTTAAAAGTTATCGAAACAAATTTTGATAAGCTTTTTGATTTAAGTATTCAAATTTGGAAGGTTCTGGAGAGTGGAAATAAAGTATTTCTATCTGGTTGCGGCGCAACGGGAAGACTTTCAATAGCATTGGAGAGTATTTTCATAAGGGTTAACTCTAAATATAAAAATCAAATAATTTCTTTTATGGCCGGTGGAGATTATGCACTTATTAAATCTATTGAAAATTTTGAAGATAAAGCTGAATTTGGTAGAAAACAGATACAGGAACTAGGATTTACTGAAAATGATCTTTTGATTGCAATTACTGAAGGAGGAGAAACTACTTTTGTAATTGCCACAGCAGAATATGCAGCTCAAAATTCAAAAATTAAACCTTATTTTATTTACTGTAATCCAGATCAAATATTAAAAGATGTAGCTAAAAGATCTAAAGACGTTTTAGAAAATATTAATATAAATAAAGTTTGTCTTGCTAATGGGCCTCAAGCTTTAAGTGGTAGTACCAGGCTTCAAGCTTCAACAGTCCTGATGTGCTTTGTTGGGTTGGCCCTTTATAAAAAAAATACCCAAAAGAATGAAATAATTAAAATGTATGATGAGTTTGTAGATGGGTTAAAATCTATTGATTACTCAGAAATGCAAAAATTAACAGAACTTGAATCAAGTTTTTATGACGATAATGAATTAACAGTATATTCAGTCGAAAGTGATCTTGGTATTTCAATTTTAACTGACACAACTGAAAGAAGTCCTACATTTAATTTGAATGCTTTTGAAAATTTTGATTTGGATCCAAAAGTTTATTCACTTACATATTTAATGGTTAATGATTCAAAAAACTCTGAGCAAGCTTGGGAGTTGATTTTAGGTAGAAAACCAAGAACACTAGATTGGAGTGAATCTCCTGGCATAAGTGATGCAATACTTTATGGATTTGATATTTCTTCTCAATGTTTAAGTAAAAGAGAGATGCACGGAAAGAAAGTTAATGTAATTGATTTGAAAATTCGAGAAAATAAATTAGATGTTAATACAGACGGATCTCACATAACAATTTATTCTGAATTATTTAAAAATGAGCTTTTTAAGAACTTGTTGATGAAGGTTCTTATAAATGCTCACTCAACATTATTAATGGGAAGAAGAGACAGGTATGTTGATAATGTGATGACTTGGGTGAAACCAAGTAATTATAAATTAATTGATAGGGCAGCCAGATATATTGATTTATTATTAAGAAAGAAAGAAATAATTGTTTCTTATGAAC
>CAYGTU010000008.1:0-25024 GCA_964352945.1 uncultured Bacteriovoracaceae bacterium | reverse complement strand
GAATCTATAGTTTTAAAGGTTATTAAAGAATTTAAAGACTAGTTACTCTTGTCTTTTAAGCCTTTTTTAAAATTAACTATAGCTTCACCCATACTTTTTCCAAGAAGAGGAAGTCTCTTTGCTCCAAACATTAGAAAGAATACTATTCCAATTACTAAAATTTCACCTGTGCCTAATCCAAACATAATTACCTCGCTATTGCGTTATATTATACAAAGAATAGAAAGTCATATATTTGCACTGCATTATTTTGACAAAAATCATTTTTAGATGATATGAACTGTTATTATTTTCAAAGGTTTAGATGAATAAAGTTAAAGTTGTAATCGCTCAGTTAGGCTCACCCAAAAGTACTAAAACAAGTGATGTTAGAGAATATTTAAGAGAGTTTTTAAGTGATAAAAGAGTTATTGATATCAATCCTTTTATTTGGAAGATTATTTTAAATTTATTTATACTTCCTTTTCGCCCGAAAAAAAGTGCTCAGGCCTATGCAAGAATTCAAGAAGGTAACACCTTTCCCTTAATTGAAAACACTAAGAAGTTTGCTGAAAAATTAAGCCCTAAATTAGATAAAAATATTGAACTTAATTACTGTTTTCTTCTGAGTCAGCCTAGAGTAGGAGATGTTCTTGATCAATGGGAGAGTGAAGGTGACAAAAGGGCAGATGAGCTTTTTATTTTACCTCAATTCCCACAGTATTCAGAAAGCACTATTGCTAGTGTTGTAGATGCTCTTGGAAAAGATGTAAGTAAAAGAGTTAACCTTCCTAGTATTACAGTTATAAACGCTTATCATAAATCAAAGGCTTTTATTGATAATAGTTTAACTCAAATAAAATCTTTTTTAGCTCAGCACAAAGATGTAAAAGTTTTAATTATCTCTTTTCATGGAATTCCACTAAGGAGAGTTTTATATAAAAAAGATAGATACTATCAAGATTGTGTCGAAACTTTTTTATTAATAAAAAATAAACTCAATTTAGATATACCAGTAGAAATCTGTTTTCAATCACGCTTTGGAAGTGAGCAATGGCTTGGGCCAAGTGCGGAAGAAAAGGTAGATTTTTGTATTAATAATAAATGGGATAATATAGCAGTTTATTGCCCCTCATTTGTTGTTGATTGCCTTGAAACAACGGATGAAATTGGTAACGAATTGGCCCATCATGCTAAAGATCAAAATGCCAAACTTCAGCTAGTGCCTTGTTTAAATGATAATGAGCAGTGGGCCAGTGATTATGCAAATTTTATAAATATATCAATTAATGGTAACAGAACAGATAAAGAAAATTTATTCTATGTTGTTGACCCAGAGGATTTAAAAATGAATACACCTAAGCAAGAGATGAAGTCACCCCCATTAAGTGATCATGCAAAAAGTACTATTAAAATTTTATTTTTAACTCTCTTTCTAGATCTAGTTGGGTTTAGTATCATCTTTCCCATTTTTCCAGCACTTGCTAAGCATTACTTAGAAGTAGATGGGAATAATTATTTTTTAAATCTTATATTTGATTCCATTAAACTATTTGTAGGGATGAGTGGTGCTAGTAATATTTCTTCGATTGTTTTATTTGGTGGAGCACTTGGAGCCTTGTACTCATTGCTGCAATTTATTTTTGCTCCTATATGGGGAAGTCTTTCGGATAAATACGGTAGAAAGCCAATTTTAGTGATTTCTATTTTTGGTTTATTTATAAGTTATGTTCTTTGGATTTTTTCAGGATCATTTACTCTACTTATTATTGCTCGAATTATTGGTGGAGTAATGGGCGGAAATATTTCTGCTGCAACTGCCGCAATTGCTGATGTAACGGAAGACAAAAATAGAGCCAAAGGTATGGCCTTTGTGGGGATAGCTTTCGCTCTTGGATTTATAATAGGGCCAGCTTTGGGTGGGATTTTATCCATGGTTGATTTAAGAATATATTTTCCTTCTTTTGTAGCTTTTGGTCTGAATCCTTTTAGTTCACCGGCCTTATTGGCAGCAATACTTGCTTTCATAAATTTATTCTATGTAGTTTTTAAATTTGAAGAAACTTTAAAAGAAGATGCTCGAGGAAAAAGTACATTAAATAGAAGTGCCAATCCTTTAAAATTATTCAAAGCACTTCCATTTAAGGGTGTTAATTTAACAAACTGGGCCTATTTTATTTTTATTTCTGCTTTTTCTGGAATGGAATTCACACTGACTTTCTTAGCAGCTGAACGCCTTGGTTTTTCTTCTCTTGATAATGGAATGATGTTTATTTTTATTGGTTTTATAATCGCCTTTGTCCAAGGCGGATATGTTAGAAGAAAAGCAAATTCAATCGGTGAAGATAAAATGGCCATTCAAGGTCTTATCACCGTTATTCCAGGTCTTCTGCTTATTGCTTTTTCTCAAGTGACATGGGTTTTCTATGCTGGATTATTCTTTTTAGCAGCAGGATCAGCTATGAGTATTCCTACTTTAACTTCTCTTGTTTCTATCTATTCTCCTAAAGAAGATCAAGGTGTTGTGCTAGGTGTGTTTAGATCACTGGGAGCTCTTGGTAGAGTGATAGGTCCAATATTTGCTAGTATCGTTTACTGGAAATGGGGTACTCATAATCCTTATATACTTGGAAGTATCATAATGATTATTCCTTTAATGATGATCAAAAAACTTAGGAATGTAGAAAGAATTTATAGCGAATAATTTTTACTTTTTTACAACTTTTTGAAAATTCACATCCCAGCTTATAGCGTGAAGAATTGAATCTTTAAACATTGACCAATACTGATTTGTTTTTGTCCAATCGGTATTGGGTAGTTCTAATGTATAAGTAGGAATTTTCTTTTCATTCCCGGCCCAATTTCCAAGGCTTCCAGGGAAAAAGGGATAGTCAGAAACTTTATAATCTTTTGCTAGTTTGCTCATTTCAAGCAAAAGTTTTTTTGCATTTTCACCCTGTTCAGTTAATTTTTCTTTATGTGTTCTCTTCGCTATGCTTGGTCCATCGTAATCCAGCATTGTTAAAGGAGAATGAACTGAAACAATTTTACTTGGCTTGTATCTGAGAATTAAATTTACTTGAAATAATGTTCCGGGTTCACTTAAAGAACTTTTTCCTGGAAATCTTCTCTTGTCTGAGGCATGTCTTTGTTTCCAGTATTTGATTGCATTTGCTTGCCAATCTTTGGTCGGAAAATTTCTATTTAAATCAACTCCACGGGCATTGGTGCGGGTAGGTTTGGATTTGAAAAAGCAATCCGGGCAAACGATTGGAGCAACAACTACAAGCTTATCTTTATACACTTGCGGATTAGATTTTAATTCTTCAATAAGATCGAAACAAAATTTTACAGGAGTGATTTCATCTCCATGAACAGTACAAAGGATCATAGTTGTATTTGTATCTATATTTTTATTATCTTCGTCTCCAAATACTGTCCAAAATAAAGGTCTACCAAGAACTGAGTTTCTGACATGATTCCATTTCGTATTTTCACAATTTGAATTTCCCCATTTATAATCTGAAAACCTATTTTGAATAAGATTACAGTATGAATCTATGGCCTTAGTTTGTTTTATTTTTTCTGGTTTATTGATGATATTTTCTTCAATCTTTTTATAAACAACATCTTCTTTTAAATTCTCAATATTAGTCTGAGTGTTTCGATCTGGAAATAAATCCACGATTGCACAACTTGATAGTAGAAATAAAGACAGGAAGATTACTTTCATAAATGAATTGTAATCAAATTGAAATGTTTCGTAAAACAATAATACGCATATTCCTAAACTTTGTTTACACTATTTATAATTCAAGTAGAATAATATAAACGGAGGTACCAATGAGATTACTTTTATGTCTCTTGCTCATAACAACTAGTGTTTTTTCAATGACATTTGAACCATACCTTGGAGGCTATGCAGCGTCAAAAGGTGTCGATCATGACAATAATGATGAGGAAACGAATTTTACAGGATTTGGTTTGGGTGCCAAGTTAACTCATGGTGGAAGTGTTGCTTTTGGTGGGGATCTTCGTTATTCCTATCATGGACTTGAAAGCCTTGATATTAAGCAGGCAAAGCTCAATGCTGTCTTAAGCTTTGCTGTTGGTAGTAAACTTCGTCTTTGGGCGCTTTATACGGTTTATAATAATACATCTTTTGAAGATTCAAATGGGGATGAAGGTGATTGGACAATTGATAGTGGTTTTGGTTTAGGTGCAGGTATAAATGTAAATAGGATGAGATTTAATATTGAATATGAAATTTCACATTTAGATAAGCAGGAATTATCTGGAGTTGAATTTGATTCTGATGTAACTTTAAAAACTTTATTCTTATCAATTAGCTTTCCTATGTAAGTTATTAATAAAACATCTAAATATAGCTTGTTGCCAAATATCTTTGGCAAATTTCTAAAGTATCTCTTAAGAATTCCGATAATATTATTGAACTATATTAATAAGGTAGAGGTCTATATGTTTACCAGTTTCTCTGAATTTAAATTTTACCAGTCTTTTCGAGTGCCAGTTGAGGCAAATGACGATGTAAGATATTCGTTAGAATACGAAGATGAAGATGGAAAAATGGTTTTCATAGATGATGTATTACTAACAGATATATCTGTTACAGGAATTGGTTTTAAGTCGGCAGAAAGATTAAAAGTGGGGTCATATTTAAGGTTTTCTTTTAATTTTAAAAGATTGCGATTTGACCTAGGGAGTTCAGTCGTAAGAGCATTTTCAAATAATCTTGAAGATTCAATGATGAACTATGGCGCAGAAGTAGATGGTGAAGATGGCGTAAAGATGAAACGCTTTCTTGATCAATATATTAATAGTTTTAGTCAAGATAGGTTAAAAGAATGTCTTTTAAATCTAGCTTTATCTGAAAGATACTCAACAGCTAAAGAAGGATTTGAAATGTTTTCACTTCTTCTTTCACTCTTCAAAGATATTACTCAATTTGGTAATATGGAAGGATTTGCTGAGTCGATGTTAGAAGAAATTACGAGAATTATAAATGCTCAAAGGGCATCAATATTTTTAATAAATCCAGAGACAAACGAGCTTGAAGCTGTAGCCGCTCTTGGAATTGATAAAGATGTTTTAAAATTTGATTACAGAAAAGGAATCGCAGGATCAGTTTTTACAACTGGAGTTGCCTTAAATATTGATACAGAAACTGATGAAGTTAGATTTTCTGAGCAAATTGATAAAAAGACAGGATTTCAAACGAGATCAATTATTTGTCATCCCATTACTAACAGAGAAGACAAAGTCATAGGTGTAATTGAAGTTTTAAATAAGAGAAATCAAGCTAGATTTACTGGTGATGATGAAAAAACAATGAAGGTTTTATCATTAATTTGTTCATCTGTATTTCATAATTACAATCCAATGAGTGAGAGGAGCTTAATTAGAAGATTTTCTACTCCTAGAGACAGAATGCATGCTCTTATTGGAACAACTACATTTGTAAATGAATTAAGAAAAGCGATTGTAAAAATAAAAGATTTAGAAACTCCATTACTTATCGAAGGTGAGCCAGGAACAGGTAAATCTTTACTTGGAAGAATTGTTCACCAAGAAGGTAAGCGCGGGATTAATAAATGGATTGAGATTAATTGCCAAGGGGTAAGCCCAAGTGTAATTGAGAAACAAATCTTTGGTGGTCCAAATGAACCAAGTGTTTTGGAAGAATGTATTGGAGGTACTGTTTTATTTAAACATATCGATCATATGCCAATAAATCTTCAAGAACAGCTAGTGAAGCATTTAAAACATAGAAGATTACCAAATTCTTCAATTTCTCTTGATGTACGTTGTATTTTTACAACAACAGAAAATTTAGATAAATTAACAAAAGAAACAAATTCCTTTAATAGTGAATTATATGAATACTTGTCAGTATCAAATGTTATTGTTCAACCTTTAAGAAGACGTATTGAAGATATTGAAGCACTTGTTAGTTACTTTATGAAAAAAGAATGTAAAAGACAGGGGTTGTTACTTAAAAATCTTTCAGACAAGGCAATTGAACAGTTACAAAACTATGATTGGCCGGGTAATATTACTGAACTTGAGCGTGCTATAAGTAAAATTGTACTCTATAACCCGAAGGCACATATAATTTCAAAAATTGATGATACCGTAACGCCAATAATTGATAAGACTAAACAACCATTAGGAAGCTTTAATCATATCCCTTATGTAACAGACTTTAATGTTCCACTAAAAGATAGATTATGTTTAGTTGAAAGAGAAATGATCATGGCGGAAATTAAAAGGTGCAACGGTAATAAATCTAAAGCAGCTAAGGCGATGGGAATATCAAGGGAAGCCTTACGTAAAAAACTTCTGCAAAGTGATGTCGTTCTTGATGAATCTGAAAGCACAGAAGTGAAAAAAGTTGCCTAGCTTATAATAAAATCAATAGTTTATTTCTATAAATCTCTCTTATACCGATATTAAGATATAAGAGAGATTAAATTATGTTTGAAATCATTAGTATTCTAAAGAGTATAACACTTACAGATTTTCTAGATGTATTTGTCGTTTGGTTTTTATTATATAAATTCTTGGTAATTGCCAAAGGTACAAGAGCTATTCAAATATTATTTGGTATTGGCCTATTAGCACTCTTATATTGGTTAAGTTTAGTTTATGATCTCTATTCCTTGAATTGGATCTTAGAGCAATTCTTCCAATATTTCTTTGTCATTATTGTTATATTGTTTCAAGATAGTGTTAAAAATGCGTTAGCAAATCTTGGTAAAATTGAGTTCCTTGAAAAAAATGAAAGAGTAGGAAAAGATCTATTGCTTGAAGAATTAATCATTGCAATTGATAAAATGAGTTCAAAAAAAGTAGGGACACTATTAGCATTTCAGAAAACAAATGGTTTAGCGAATTTTATAAATACGGGAACAATATTAAACAGTAGATTCAATGCCGATTTGCTTTATGCTATTTTTCATCCAAAATCTCCTCTACATGATGGAGCTGCTATTATTGTTGATGGTCAGTTAACATCAGTGGGTTGCTTTTTGCCACTATCAAGTAATGCTGAACAATTGAAAAATTTAGGTACAAGGCATCGAGCAGCTTTAGGTTTAAGTGAAATTTCAGATGCCGTAGTAATTGTTGTAAGTGAAGAAACTGGACAGAAAAGTATTTTTTATCGATCCCAAATGTATAGAGTAAAAAATCAAGAGTTCATGAGAAATAAATTGAGAGAATTCCTAGCAGATGAAAGAGAAACGAAATTTGAGGAGCAAGCATCGTGACGGGCAATCTTAGCAAGAGATTTTTGAAAATTGTCTCTTTTGTCTTTTCAGTAGGACTGTGGCTTCACTTAGTAAGTAGTCAAGAAACGAGTATCTATAAGGACTTTAAAATTGAATATGATATTGCTGATAACATGAGCATTGCATCTGATCATGTTCAAGAAGTTAAAGTAAAACTAAAAGGTCCAAAAGCGATTATCAGAAACTTTGAAAATAAAAAAATTAAAATGAAAATTAAAATGAACCAACTTGAAAAAACTGGAGTAAATAGTTTTAAATATATTGTTGATCTTAGCAATGTAGAGATTCCTTTTGGAGTTAATATTGAAGATTACTCACCTAAAGAAGAATATATTGTTTTAGAGAAAAAAGGGCAGAAAAAAATCCCACTTGAGTTAACTTCCATCAAAGGTGCAGAGGATTTAACTTTTCTGCACCAATCAATTATGCCAAAAGAAATTCTTATAAGTGGCGCTAAAAGTATTTTGGCCAATATTAATAAGATTCAAATAAATCCTTTTGAAATAGATCCATCAAATAAAAATGGAAAAATTAATATTACTCTTAACTGGCCAGACCCAAGAGTAAGTTGGCAAAAAGAAAACATCTATTTTTCTTATATTTCCGAGATAAAGGATGATAAAAAATCATTAAAAAATGTACCTGTAACTTTTATTACAAATAAGAAAAATTTTGATGCAACTGCCAATAAAATTGAAATAATCTATGTTTCCAAGGATGAGTTACCTCTAAGCAAAATTACCGTTAGTGCAGACCTAACTAGTATAAATGATAAAGAGCATCATGAGATAGATCTAAAAGTTAATTTACCTGATGAGTATCAAATGATAAAAATTATCCCTAAAACAATTAAAGCAAGATTAAAGTAGGATTTATGACTGAAAGAAAATTATTTGGAACAGATGGAATAAGAGGAAAGGCAAATATTTATCCTATGACGGGAGAAATAGCGATGGCACTCGGTCGAGCTGTTACAAGTTACTTTCAAAAAAGTAAAAATAGAATACCTACAATTATAATTGGAAAAGATACTCGTTTAAGCTGCTATATGCTGGAACAAGCTTTTGCTTCAGGGGTTTTATCCCAAGGTGGGCGTGCCATCTTTACTGGACCTTTACCAACACCAGGTGTTTCGTTTGTAACTAAGTCAATGAGAGCTGATGCAGGTGTAATGATATCGGCAAGTCATAATTCATTTGAAGATAATGGAATTAAAATATTTGACTCCAATGGAGATAAGCTTCCTGATGAAGTTGAACTTGAATTAGAAAAAATTATTAATAATCCTGAATTACTAGAAATAAAAGTAAATAAACAATTGGGTCGAGCAAAGCGACTTGATGAAATGATTGGTCGGTACATAGTTTTTGTCAAAGCAGCCTTTAATGATGCTTATGATCTAAATGGACTTAGGCTTGTTATTGATTGCGCAAATGGTGCCACCTATAGAGTAGGTCCGGCCATATTTGACGAACTGGGTGCAGAGGTTTTCTCAATTGGTGTAAATCCTAATGGGACCAATATTAATGAAAATGCAGGTGCTTTATATCCCGATTCATGTGCTAAAAAAGTTAAAGAACATAGAGCGGATTTGGGATTTTGCTTTGATGGAGATGGAGATAGATTAGTCGTTATAGATGAAACTGGCGCTATTGTTGATGGAGATTCTTTAATAGGAGTTTTAGCTAAATATTTACTTGATAGTGGCCAGTTATTGAACAAGGAAATTGTTGGTACCTTGATGAGTAATTTTGGTTTAGAAACTTTTATAAAAGGTTTAGGACTTAAATTCTTTAGAACAGATGTTGGAGATCGATACATCGTTAGCCGTATGAAAGAATCAGGGGCCATTTTCGGTGGTGAGCCTTCAGGTCATCTTATTTTTAAGGCCAATGCACCTACAGGTGATGGAATTTTAGCTGCTCTAAAAGTTTTAGAGGTTATAAAATTTTACAACAAACCCCTATCTAGTTTAGTTAAGGAGATAAAGTTAAGTTCTCAAAAGCTGATCAATGTATTTGTTAAAACAAAACCTGATCTAAGTCAAAATACAGCGATTCAAAATATTGTTAAAGAATCAGAGAAAAAATTAAAAGATAACGGTCGTATCCTTCTACGTTATTCCGGTACAGAACTTAAAGCTAGAGTTATGGTTGAAGGTAAATATGAAGAAGAAGTTTTAGAGATTTGCCAGAGTATTGCTGATGTTGTGAAGAAGGAGTTAGGGTGAGTTCAAGATTAGGTGTAAATATTGATCATGTTGCTACTTTAAGACAGCAAAGAGGGATGAAGTATCCTTCACTTGTTCAAGCTGCAGAAGTCACTCTATTAAATGGTGCCGAGCAAATTACAATGCATCTACGCGAAGATCGTAGGCATGTTCAAGATCAAGATATGTATGATGTTATAAAAATCACCCAAAAACATAAGAGATTATTTAATTTTGAAATGGGTTGTGCTTCTGAAATTGTAGATATAGCAATTAATGTTTCTCCAGAATGGGTATGTTTAGTTCCAGAAAAAAGAGAAGAAAAAACAACTGAAGGTGGGTTAAATTTACTCAATAGTGAAAATTTTAATCGAGTAAAGCTAACCTGTGAAAAAATTAAAACAGCAATACCCAATACAAAGATTTCACTTTTTTTAGAAGCAGATCTTAAAGTACTAGAAAGAGCAATTGAGCTAAAAGTTGATGCTGTTGAAATTCATACGGGTGAGTTCGCTATTGATTTTCTTAATGAAGTAAATTGTGAAAGTCACATAAAGAATTTTAAAGAAGGTCAAAAGTTAATTAAAGGGGCTGGTATTGGGTATCATGCAGGTCATGGATTAACTTATGAATCGACACTGCTTTTAGAAGAACATGCCATATTCGAAGAATATAACATAGGTCACAGTATGATTTGTGAAGCCGTATTTGATGGGCTTGGTTCTGTGGTAAATAAATATCATCAATTATTAAATAGGAAATAAAATGAGAATTGTATGTCAGAAAGAAATGGATGAAATTAAAGATTTGACCGAGAAAAAGTTCAGCTTTGGGCAGAATTACTTGGTTGAAAACTTTAGCGTCAATGCTTCAAATTATTTGATTTCAGAAGTGATTGATAAGTTTGAAGAGCAATTTGAATTAATTTTCATGATTGGAAAAGGAAATAATGGTTCAGAAGGTTTGGCCATAGCTAGGCAACTTCGTTCAAAAGATTATCCTGTAACAGCTTTTTTATTTTATCCTGTGGATGAATGTTCTGATGAATTAAAATCACAAATGAAAATAGCGGAATCATTTGGTGTTCATATTTTTAATATTGATAATACTGAAAAATTAAGTTCATTTTTTCAGCAATCAAAAAATAACGTAGTAGTTATAGATGCTATTTTTGGAGTTAGTGTTAGATTGCCATTATCAAATTTTCTCTATGATTGTATAAATTATGTGAACAAAAATGCAAACTATATCATTTCAATTGATATTCCTACAGGCGTTGAAGGTGACACAGGTTTTGTTCAAGGAAATGCTATAAAAGCAGATCAAACTTTATCAGTTGGATTACCTAAGCTTGGTTATTACGTGAGCGAAGGCCCAAAATACTGTGGTTCAATTAAGGTTCTAGACGTAGGTTTTCCACACCAAGCAATAGAGGGTGGTGACAAATTCTTAATTGAATATGAAGATATTTATTATTGGGATAAAATTCGTTCAAAATTTTCGGATAAAAAATCTTTTGGTCACTCTTTATTAATCGGTGGATCACATGGTTTAACAGGCGCATTAGTCTTAGCAGCAAAAGCAAGTCAAAAAGTGGGTGCTGGTTTAGTAACAGCCGCTACATGGGAAAACCAATATCATGAGTTTATTATGCGCTTAACTCCAGACATTATGACTGGTTATGTACCACTTGATACATCTAAGTGGGATAAACTTATGAGTGATTTAGATAAGTATGATTCAATCGTAATTGGGCCAGGCTTAGCTCGATCAACGAGAGCTAGGAAATTAGTTCTTGATATTTTAGCTAAATTTAATGGACCAATTGTAATTGATGCTGACGCGATAAATGTTTTAAAGGTGGATGAAGATGCCACCGTTTTTCAAATGAGAAAAGCCCCAACAGTTTTAACTCCACATATGGGTGAATTTTGCCGATTCAGTGGTGATGCCATTGCTGATGTTGAACGTGAGCCAATAAAATATCTAAAAGAGTTAATAGAAAAAATAAATTGTGCCGTTGTTTTAAAAGGACCTTGTACCTATCTTGGTTTTCCCAATGGAAATATTTATTTTAGTTTTTTTCCTAATGATGGTATGGCCACAGGTGGTGTTGGTGATGTATTAGCAGGTATTATGGGTGGTCTAGTCGCTCAAGAAAAAAAATTCAAGGACCAAGGCTCTCTTTTAAGCATCTATGATGAATTTGATAAATTAATTGCAATGAGTGTAGTTATTCACTCGCTTGCAGGAAAAATGGCAGTAGCTGAACAAGGTGCTAGAAGTATGAGTGCAAGTAGTCTAGTTGATTTTCTACCTCAAACATTTAAGGAAATAGATAACAAATGAGTGAGTACGAAGTTATAAAAGAGTGGAAAAAAGCTGCTCTAATTGATCTAAGTTATATATGTAGGGAACTAGATGAAATTCTTGAAAAACCTTCTTTGATTATTATAGAAGGTGAAGTAGGAGCAGGAAAAACTACATTTGTTAAATCTTTTATTCCAGAATCGGATACTTCTTCACCTACTTATTCTCTTATAAATGAAACGAGCGTTTTTTTACATGCTGATTTTTATCGTCTTAAGAATGAAAGCGATATCGCTGAACTAGAGCTAGAATTATATCTTGAAGGCAAAAATTATTTTTTGGTTGAATGGGGGAAAAAATATTTATATACGATTAAAAAATATCTTCCAGAGACCTTTAATTTATATGAATTAAAAATTGAACAAATAAAAAATTCAGATTCTGAATTTAGAAATTTCGTCTTATCTTCAATAGATTGATCATTTCTCAAATGCAATCCTGTAAAAATTTCCTACCAATTTAATTAGTTATTTAAGTATCCGCTCTGATTAATCCAGTAATTTCAGTAACTTGACACGTTTAGACGGAAATACGTGTTATATGGCCAAAAAATATTAAAAATTATTTATTGACGGGATAATTGTTTAGGGGTCATACTAATTAGGAGTTAAATAGTCTGGCTAAAGTTAGACTAAATTTCTCTAAGAGGCACGGAGTCGCTTAATTAAATAATTTATGGAGGATGTAAAATGAGATTAACTTCAAAAGGTCGTTACGCTGTAAGAGCAATGCTGGATCTTACTTTCCACTCAAATGGAAACCCAGTTAGATTACAAGAAATTTCAAACAGACAAGCAATTTCGCTTCACTACTTAGAGCAGCTTTTTAGAAAGCTAAGAACTGGTAGAGTTGTGAAATCAGTTAGAGGTCCAGGTGGTGGATACGTACTTGCTAGAAGCATGGACGAAATCACTATGAAAGATGTTCTAGAATGTGTTGGTGAAAACATCAACCCAGCTAAGGATATTAGTGGAGCTCCAAGTTCAGGTGTAGAGTTTAAGACAGATGCAAACGGTGCGATTGCTCATGTTATTACAACTGAATTTATCCTAACTAAAGAGTATTTCTCTAACTTAGGTGTAATTATGCAAGAGTACTTAAAGACAACTTCTTTAGGTGATTTATTTAGAAAAGGAAAGGAAGCAGCTACAAGTATTATTAATACAGCTACTAATACTACAGCGACAATTAATAATGAAGCTCAGTCACAAAACAATGGCCTATCTTCAATTAGACCAAATATTGACGAAGTTAATCAGTAGGGTGCATCCGATTAAATGTGAATAAAGAACAACTTTATTTAGATTATAACGCTACATCGCCTTTAGCAGAAAATGTGAAAACTTTTTTAGCTAAAGGCGATTTGCTTTTTGCAAATCCATCATCAGTTCATTCAATGGGTAAAAGTTCAAGAAAATCCATTAACTCAACTACTCAGTATTTAAAAGAATTTTTTAATTTACCAAAATTCGAAATTATTTATACTTCTGGAGCTACTGAATCAATTAACATGATCACACATAGTATGATTGATCAGTTTAATGAAAATTTTTTCTATGTCTGCTTTAATTCTGATCATGCCAGTGTTCGAAATCTTCTTCCTTATGTATTTAAAAGAAACGCGAATGGAGTTGAACTAAAGCCTGGAAAAGAAGGCAGAATTAAAATTGATGAATTAGTAAAAGTAGTTCAGGCCCAAGATGAAAATAAAAAGATATTAGTTAATTTAACTTGGGTAAATAGCGAAACAGGAATAGTTCAAGATCTTGATGGTGTAATAGATCACTTATCTAAATTTAAAAATGTTTTCATTCATGTAGATGCTGTTCAAAGCATTGGTAAAATACCGGAATATAAAAAATTGAATGATCGTGTTGATTTTTATTCTTATTCAGCTCATAAGTTTGGAGCATTAAAAGGTGTTGGTTTTACTTTTGTTAAAAATTCAAAAATGCTTTCTCCTTTAATTATTGGTGGTGGGCAACAAGAATCCCTTCGCTCTGGTACAGAAAATCCCCTAGCTGTTGAGTCTATAAAACTTGCCTTAGAAGAGATTTCCAATAATTTAAATCTTGTACAGTGTCTCAAAAATAGAAATGCTTTAGAAGAAGCCATTGAAAAAGCTATTGGGGATGAGGGCTTTGTTGTTGGTAAGAATTTTGAAAGAGCAGCTAACACTATATCTTTAATCTTGATAAACCATAAAGCAGATGAAGTCTTAATATATTTTGACTTAAATAAGATCGCTATATCAGCTGGTTCGGCTTGTAGTTCAGGAAGTCTTACAAAATCACCAACAATTGCCAATATGGTTACTGAAGAGCTTTCAGACAAGGCCATTAGAATTTCATTGCCATTAATTTATTCAGATAAAGAATTTGTTCATATTAAAGACAAGTTTATTAAAGTAATTGAGTCTTTTTACATAAGTTAAACTTTTTTGATCAGGTATTCTTTCTCGCTCACTTATTCTCTACTTATTCCGATAAACAATTCGTATGTACTTACTTTATTTATTTATGGGAATTCCTGTTTTATCTCTATTATTAGGTTTTACACCTACTGATCCGGAGCATATATTTGCTTCTAAGGCCTGTGAAAATAGAGTAAGAAGAATTTTTGGAGATATTCATGAATATAAGTCTCATCCCTTTAAAATTAAAAATTTGAAAGTTGAAAATCATAGTTCATATCATGTCTATTTAGATCCAATGCGCTTAAATAAACAGATTGTACTTAAAGAAAAAGTAGAAATTCCTTCACGTACAATTGCTTCTGATAATATTGATAATAGACCTTTAAAGCATCTATTTTCTCGTTATAAAGACTTGATTAACAATATTGTAATCATTGAAACAGATGATAAGATTCGGTCGGTCTCGTATCAAAATTCCGCTTATTGTGAATTCAATAAAAATATTAAATGCACTTGTGAATGACATTACGCGTCATTTAACTTTTTTGACCCTTCTTACATTCATGCACCGGTAGAAAAGTGCACCTCGTTCTAAATGCCTGAGTAATATTCACAACTTAACACAATGCAATTTTGGCACACTCCTTGCTCTTGTAATAAGTAAGAATGGTCGGACTTAGGATTGCCTTGGACTTTACACAAAATCTTTTTTCCCAACACACACCTCCCGGCCGCCACCAGATTGAAATGAATATTTCAATTTTTCGTAAAAATATCAAAAATTCACTGAAAGATTAGTCAGGTCCAAGGCAAAAATCCTCTTTTAAAAAGAGGCTTTCTCCCTTAAACTTTACAGCATGTATAAAACAACAGGAATAGGGTCTCTTCCTTTTACAACAACTAAAGAAGCAATAGAATTTTCACTTGGCTTTGATTTGCCTTTCTTACCTGAGCTTCCAAAATTACAACAATCAGAAAGCATGCTTAAGATGCTATTCAATGTCAGTCCCCATATTTGTTTTGATAGCTTTTTAAATGAAGTGGGAGAAAGAGAGTTTAAGGTTCAGCTTCCTGGTCCCTATACTTATGCAAAACATTTAAATATGCCTGTTGATTTAACGATGACTTTATTTAAAACAAAGTTAAGCTTAACTTTAGGTAAGTTAACTGGCAAAAAATTTATATTTTTTATTGATGAACCAGCAATTGATGAAAAGTTTAATTTAGATGTAAAATATATTAATTTTTTAAATTTTGTAAAAGGCAAAGTACCTAAATTGGGTATTCATTCCTGTAATTCTTTAAACCCGGATATTTTTAAAGATCATATTGATATAATTTCAGTGGATGCAAAATTAGTTTCAGGTGATTTTAAAATTGATATTTGTGCAGGCGTTTTAGATTCAATAGATAATTCAGTTATTGCAAACTCTCTAGGTAAGTCAACAAAGTATATTTCACATAATTGCGGATTAGTGAATTCAACTGAAATTAATTTGGGGCTAGAGAAATTAAAGAAATTTAAGCTTTAAATAAATAAAACAAAAAGCCACCAAGTAGATAAATCCCAATACAATTAAAACTCTATCAAATCCAGACATCTCAATTTTTGCATGCTTAATAGCTTTATAATTGATAAAGGCAATAATAGGGGATGTGAGAAAAGCTATTGAAGTGGCCAGGTCGACAAGCACTCTCATATTTTCCATTAAAAAAGTAATGATTAAAGAAGTGCATATTACTGTAATAATTAACCAAATTTTATATTCAGTAAATTTAATATCAGTTAGCAGTTTTAATCCTTTACTGATTGACCTAGAAAATGCATCTAAGCAAGTAAGAGTCGTACTAAACATGGTCATCAACGCAGCAGTACCCATTACATAAAAGGCCCAATTTCCAAGCCCTTTAGTATATAAATTAATAAGCTGGGACGCAAAAGTGGCAGCACTTGGTGAAAAGCTTTCCCCTGAGCCATACATAACGTTTCGACCGAGAGTTACAAAGAAGACCGCAAGGATTGCAGTGCCAATATAGCCAATATTAAAATCTATATTATCATCTGATTTTTTTGTTAAATTGTCAGCAATAGATTCTTCAGTCCAAATAGAATGAAATATTGAAATATCCAAAGGTGCGGGCATCCATCCCATCAGTGCTATTAAAAATAACATGTGGGATTCATTATAGAGATCAAAAGGATTTGAAAAATTCTTAATATCTGCTGGTTGAGAGCTGGATAAAACTGCTATTATTGTTGTTATGGTTAAGAGTATGATGATTATTTTAACTAATTTATCTAGGATGCTATATTTTCCGATTAATAAAATAAGTGAACAGATGATGAGTAGTGCTATGGATACAGCGGAAATATTTGTCTGAATTTGAAAAAGATATTTTATGATCCCAGCAGTAACCACAGTCACAGCGGATTGAACAATAAACATTGTTGATAAAGTAGTAAGGATAAAAATTATGAGCGCCCAAGTACCAAGTTCTTTATAGCCATGTAAAATGTTTTTTCCGGTTTTATTTGTGTAAAGAGGTCCCATTTTAAAAAAGGGATACTTCAATAAGTTGGCCATAATAACGGCAATTATAAGTTGTAAGCCAAATTCTGCACCTGCTCTCGTTGATTGTACTAAGTGAGATACACCAATTGCAGCAGCAGCGTAAAGTAAGCCAGGACCAAGTTTTTTGATGATATTAATTGCTGACATTATTTAGTCTTCAATAGAGTCTAAGTTAATAGAACGACTAATTTTTACACCTTTAACAATATCTTGATCTTCTTTTATAAATGGGAAATTTATCTTGGTAAGACCTTCGTATTCTTGATTAAAAGCAATTGTAATTGTTTTTGGTGCAGCATTTGTAAGTGCTGTTAGAAAAATATTGGGAGGAAGATTTTTCATAATATCATCTTCTTCCTCTTCACCAGTTACAGGAAGGGAATTAGTGTTTTTAATAATGACCGCGCCCTTTAATTTTTCAGGAGGTATTTCATTAGTCATATGCCAAGAACCGATATTAAAAAAATCTAGATGAAAAATAGATTTTTCATAACTCATTTTTCTTGGAAGAGAAATTTTTTGAAGTATTTTTCTGGTAATTGGATCTTTTGCTTTTCTTATAAGTTTTTCAACTAAGTAGCTATCTTCAACTCTAATAACGTAATGTCCAGGCTCTTTTGATGCTCTGAAAAGCATATACTGAAAAGCAACACTGAATAAAGTGTAGAGTTTGGCCTGAGGTAGGTGAATGTGCTTCGCATCACATTCAACTAGGGTTTTTACAGAATCGTAAAGATCCTGCTTGGTTAAATCACTTCCTGACATAGCTGTGTAATTTAATGGGTTTTTTACAATTATGCAATATAAAAAATCCATTAATTATTGATCGTTTTGCATTGACGAAATTACGCAATTTCAATAAACTGGCCAAGTTTTATTTAATAAAATTTGTAAACCTCACTTTGGAGAAAAGATGAAAAATTTACCAAAGACCAGAAATATCGGTATTTCTGCGCACATTGATTCAGGAAAAACAACTCTTACAGAAAGAATTCTTTATTACTGCGATATGATTCATAAAATTGAAGACGTTCGTGGTGGTGGTAGTGGCGCTAAAATGGACCACATGGAATTAGAAAAAGAAAAAGGGATTACTATTACTTCTGCAGCGACTACTGTTCACTGGGAAGGGATAAACAAAGAAAAAATCTCATGTGCTGAAGGTGGGGGGGAAGATATTAAAATTAATATTATCGATACTCCAGGTCACGTTGATTTTACGGTTGAAGTTGAAAGATCGCTTAGAGTTCTTGATGGTGCAATTTTAGTTCTTTGTTCGGTTTCTGGTGTTCAAGCGCAGTCAATTACTGTTGATAGACAAATGAAAAGATATAGAGTTCCTAGAATGGCCTTCTTAAATAAGATGGATAGAATGGGAGCTAATTGCCATAATGGTGTTAAAGCTCTTAGAGAAAAACTTCACCATAATGCAGTTTTGATTCAACTTCCAATTGGAGCTGAAGAAAATTTCAATGGTGTTATCGATCTTGTTACACAGAAAGCATATTACTTTGATGGTGATAACGGCGAAAAAGTTAGAGTTGAAGAAGTTCCAGCTGATAGAGTTGAAGAGATGCAATCATATAGAGAAGCAATGCTTGATAATATTTCTCAATTCTCTGATGAGATGATGGAAAAATTAATGGAAGGAGAAGAGATTTCTGAAGATCTAATCCACTCAGCAATTCATAAAGGTGTTAATACTCTTCAATTAACTCCTGTTTTAATGGGATCTGCTTTTAAAAATAAAGGTGTTCAATTATTATTAAACGCTGTTGCTAGATATTTACCTTCACCACTAAGCTGCGAAAAAGCAACTGGTCAAAGAGAAGGAAAAGAAGAGAAAATTCAATTATTACCAGATTTTGATAAAAATCTAGTTTGTATGGCATTTAAAATTACTGATGAACAATTTGGTCAGTTAACATATACAAGAATTTACCAAGGTGTATTAAATAAAGGTGATACTATTTGGAATACAAGAACTCAGAAAAAAGTTCGTCTTGGTAGAATGGTTAGAATGAATTCAAACGATAGAGAGAATATTGATTCAGCAGGTGCTGGTGATATTATCGCTATGGTTGGTATAGATTGTGCTTCTGGGGATACATTTGTAGGAAATGATAATGACCTCGATCTATCATGTGAAGGAATGCACGTTCCAATTCCAGTTATTGAGCTTTCAATAAAAGCTAAAGATAAAGATACTCAAGCCAAAATGTCTAAAGGTCTTGCTCGTTTTAGAAAAGAAGATCCAACATTCCATGTTTTTACTGATGAAGAATCTGGAGAGACAAGAATTGCAGGGATGGGAGAGTTACACCTTGAAATTTATGTAGAAAGATTAAAAAGAGAATATAAAGCAGACGTAATTGTTGGTGCTCCTCAAGTTAATTACAGAGAAACAATTAGAACTGAAGCTTCTTATGATTATCTACATAAAAAACAAACAGGTGGATCGGGACAATTTGGCCAAGTTGTTGGAAAAATTAGACCTCTACTTCCTGAAAATAAAGCTAAAGAAGATCAAAACTTTAAATTCATCAATAATATTAAAGGTGGATCAATTCCTACTGAATTTATTGGTGCATGTGAAAAAGGTTTTGAAGATATTATGGACAAAGGTCCACTGGCAGCTTTCCCATTAATTAATGTTGAAGTTGAACTTAATGATGGTAAGTATCACGATGTAGATTCATCTGATATGGCCTTTAGAATTGCTGCTCGTCAAGCAATGAGACAAGCTATTTCTAAAGCTGATGCAGTATTGCTTGAACCATATATGCAAGTTGAAGTAGAAACACCTGATGATTTCCAAGGTTTTGTTATTGGAGATTTATCTTCAAGACGTGGATTAATTCAAGGTTCTGAAACAGCTGAAGGTGGAGAGTCAATTATTAGAGCTCAAGTTCCACTTGCAGAAATGTTTGGATACTCTACTGTTTTAAGATCAGGAACAGCTGGTAAAGCAACTTACTCAATGGAATTTTCTGAATATAAAGATTGTCCAGCAAGCGTTCAAGCTCAAGTTATTAAAGAAAGACAAGAAAAGCTTTCTAACGACGATTAATAAATTTTTTAAATATTATTTTGAGGGGCCCCCTAATTTAGGGGGCTTTTTTTATATTAGATATTGCTAATGCTAATTTGCATTTTTACTTATATTAGCTTATAAGATCCTTTAGGAGTTTCTCTATGGTTGAAAATTCACTATTGCAAATACTGCTTGTTGTTCAAAGAAATAATAGTTTTTCAAAAGCTGCGGAAGAATTGCACGTTACCCAATCTGCCATTAGCCAGAGTATAAAAAGTTTGGAAAGTAAAATTGGCTCCAAGCTTATTTTACGTCTTGGTAAGAAAATTTCACTTACAGAAGAGGGTGAGAAAATTGCAAAATTAGCAAAGGAATACTTTGATAAATTTGAAAGTGTACTAGAAACCATAAACAGTTCAGATGAAGAGCTAAGTGGAAAAATTTATTTAGGGACTTTAAATGGCGTAGGAAAATCTTGGATTGCTACCACAATGATGCTTCTTGTAGAAAAATACCCTCATTTAGATATAAAAATTAAAATGGATTTCCCCGAAAACCTTTTGAATTCATTTGAAAAAAATGAAATAAATTGTCTGGTTCTTCCTGAAGTTCTAGTACCTGACTATGCAGAGAAAAAGATTCTGCAAAAGGAATATTCAACTCTGGTTTTTCCTAAAGGCAATCCATTTAATATTTCAAAAAAGATAACCATAAATGAGCTATCTGAGATTCCGCTAGTTATGTTTGAAGAAAATGATCCTCTTTTTTATAGATGGTGTGTAAAGAAATTTAAAGCAACACCAAAGAAAACCAATACAAGACTTGTTGTTAATTCATTTAGACATATTTTACAGGCAGTTAATTCTGGCTATGGATGCGCTGTTGTTCCATCCCATGTCTTGAACCGATCATTCTATAAAGATGAAGTTGAAACACATATGGAAGAATTTAAAATCTATAATGATTCGTTTTATTTTGCTTTCCATAAAGATGAATCACAATATAAGAAAATGAACAAACTTTTCGAGATACTCAAAAATGCTACCGTCGATTAACGTTGAAGCATTTTGTGATCACTATAATACAGTTTTAAGTCCAATCCTTGGCAAATTTGAGGGATCAAATTTTAGTTTAACTGTTGTGGGCGGTTCAGTTCGTGATTTTATCCAATCAAATAAATTGTCTAGCGATGTAGATATTGAAATTACCTATAACGGAGAAGGTGATTTTGAAAAAGAATGGCTAGAATTTGTAAGTGAAAACTTTAATGAAAGATTATCAAAATTTCACGTTTTAAAAGTTGATATTAATAATATTTCAGCAGAGTTAGCACCTGCAAGAATTGAAACATTTAATGATAATAATACACACGATAATTTTGAGGCAATATATATATCAGGAGAAAATAGGGACCAGTCTTTTAAAAGAAGAGACTTTACGATAAATGCAATCGGGATTTCTCTTACTGATGAAAAAGTTATCGATCCATTTTCTGGCACAAAAGATATTGAGAACAAAATACTTAGAAACATTACTAGTGATTTTTTTCTAGATCCAGTCAGATTACTTCGTCTTATAAGATTTTCTGTTCTTTTTGATTACACTATTGCCAATGATATTATTAATAATCTAGGATTGTTTAATTTATCAGGGTTAAGTAGCCACTATTTTTCATTAGAATATAAGAAATCAGGTTATAATTTTAAATTTATTCAACGCTTATTTGCTTACATTAGGGCCAATAATATTTCATTTCCAGTTGAACTACCGGATATAACTGTGGATAATAGAATTACCCTATACTATGCTATTTTGAATGAGACCCAATTAAAATATTTTCAACTAGATGTAAATTTGTACAGATTAATGCATGAATACTGGAACTTAGTGATTAAATCTGATGAAGATTCTTTTGAGGTGTATAAAGTTTTGTCAAAGATTAAAAAGAAAAGTATTAATTTTTTCGAACAAATAAATATGTTTGAGCATGATAAAGATAAACTCAACATTTTTAATATTTGCCAAAAGACAGATAAATTTAATACAGACAATGTTTCAAATGCCTTAAGATCTAGATTTATTTTTGATCAACTGTTTAATAAATATGTTAAAAATTGTTAATTTTTCAAACATTAAAAATCAAGATGATGTGTTTAAAATATTTCTTGAAACACTAGATTCTAAATATCATTCTGAAGAGTACTTGCCCCATTATTCTAAAGTTTATTTTAATTATTATAAAAAGTTTAAAGACCTATTTTTAGTGGCCGAATTAGATGGTAAGGTTGCTGGTTATATTTGCGCTAGTCCTTCAAGTGAAAATGATCAATTACTTATTGATGAACTTTCGCATTTTAATCTCTTTAAGGATGAATTTAGTCACTATCCAGCACACTTACACATTAATACAGCTTCAATTTTTCAAGGGCAAGGAGTGGGTTCAGTTCTTGTAGAATCTCTCTGTGAAAGGCTACGTATCAGAGGCATTAACGGCTTGCATTTGATCACTAGTATTGATGCAAGAAATATTAGCTTTTATCTTAAAAATGGATTTAAAAAAGTTCGTGAAATCGGTAACTTACTGATGCTAGGTAAGGAATTGTAAGTTCAGGTTAATTGCAAATGAATTACTCGGGTTCTATAATTTTATGTACATCGCACAAAATTTTTAGGATCGGAGATTAGATGAAATGGATTTTATTTTTATTATTTACGCAATATGCATTCAGTGATGTACTTCACGTAACACCTACAATTAAAACGGAAGAAAAGATTATTTTTTCTGATGATATTAATTTCAAAAATATCTCTAAAGTAATTTCAAGACAAAAGATTCGCTTTGAACAACTAAAAGAAAAAGGTATTAAACTCAAATTCGGAGATGATGTTTACACTGTTTCGGAATTATCAGAATCACTAGATGCACTTTTAGATCTATCTGTTAAATTTCAAGATTGCTCTCAAGAAGAATGTCTAGACAGTTTTAATTTAGCTGTAAATGAATTGTTTAATGTTTATAAACCTAATGTACAAGTGGACGATCAAGGTTTTGGTAAAGATAATTTTTCTTTATTCACTTCTTATTATAGTCCTGATTTTGAAGGTAGCTTCGTTAAAACAGATCTCTATCAAAATGTGATTTATAAAAAACCGGTTTCAAGTAATGGATACCCAACCCGAGTAGAGATTGATTTCGATAAAGTTTTAGAAAACAAAGGTTTAGAGCTTTTTTATGTCAAAGAACCATTATTTGATCTCTACTTACTTCATATTGAAGGTGGAGGAAGAGTAAAAGTTTTACAGGAAGATGGGACAGTTAAATATTACTACCTTAGTTATTCTGGTAATAACGGAAAAAAGCTATTTTATATTTACAAATATATGAAGGAAAAAGGTTATTTAACAGATGATTCTTCAATTTCAGCACAAAGGGATTTTTTAAATAATAACCCAGAATTACAACGTGAAATATTTGAAACAACTCCTAGCTATTGTTTTTTCAAGATATCTGAAGATGAACCTATGGGTGTTGAAAATATACCTTTAACGGAACAGAGAAGTGCAGCTGTAGATAGACGACATTATCCTTTGGCCGGTTTAATTATGTTTGTTCAAGCAGATGCTCCAACCGAAAGTATTCTTGGTGGTGAATCTAAACCATTTTCTCGATTTTTTCTGGCCCAAGATACAGGTGGCGCTATAAAAGGGCGAGCTCGCGTTGATCTTTACTCTGGCTATGGTGAAGAAGCTGAATTGTGGGCAAACTATTTAAAATCTTTTGGAAAGCTATATTTTTTGGCCCTAAAAAAATAGTTACAAACCTCTTGATCTAATAACTAGAGAAATATCTATAAGAACTGCCTTTTTTCTATTTTCAATTTGTAATAATTTTTGACTAAGCTCAGATCCTGAATAATTTGATTTAATAATATTTTCCTCTTTTAGAAAGTACTCATCAATTGATTTACGTAGTAATGCTTCAAAGTAATTTTTTGGTTGTTGGAATTCTGTTCCAGTTGATTGTTCAGTTGAGCGGTAAAATTTTTCTAAACCGTATCCACCTTGTAATGATGTATTGGCATCCATTTTATTAACAGTTTCAACCAATAGAAATTCTCCTAAATGACCAAGCTTATCAGAGATTTGCTTTAAAAGACTAAAAGTAAAACTCCCGTGGGCCGCTTGCATTGTTTCAGCTAAAGAGAAATTATATAGTGACTTATTTTTTGCTGATTTAGGCATATCACCTTTGCTGAATTTTTTTGCTTTGGCCCCTAAAAGATCTAGACCTGAAATTTTATGGGCAAAATAATTAGGATACCCTTCATTTAATGGTTTTGAGCTACTATGTCCAAAAATATCACCAAGAGCAATATGTGAATACTCATGATAAATAATTTCTGGTATTAATCCAGTATCTAGTTTATGTCTTTGATTTGTAAGTTTTGCTATAATTTTAAATGATTTTGGAATTATTTCAGATAGTCCAATAGAAAAAAGCATACTGTATAAATGATATTCAGCTGTAAGGCCATCGAACTGACCCTTTTCAAAAACCAGCTGAGATGAGATTGATAGCACATCTTGATATAATAATTGACCTAGTAAAAGATTTTTAAAATCTCTACTGTCGATGTAGTTTGCAGCTTGCGAAAGGGGTGAGTTTCTTTTTATACTTTTTGCTTTAAAAAACCATGTTTCAACTCCCCATGAGCCATCATGCTGAGAATTCCATATTTCTTTTGCCTTTTTAATATTAGAAAAATCATTACTTGCAGGAATTGTTTTTGCGCCATTATATTCTTCTCTTTCAACAGCAAAGTGTATTGCATTTGAGTATGATCTATCAACTTCTATTCTTACTGTAATTTTCTTATTTCTATAACTAAATGATTTTAGATTTAAATTATTAAAATAATTACGAGCGATAGTCATATGATGATATACTGTAGCAGCTCTAAATACTAAGTCCGTATCTTGATCTTTAAAACTAATAGGTAAATCAGATGTATTATTTACAATTTTAAAGAATTGTCCATCAAATTCTGATTCAGATTCAAAATCAACTAGTTTTTCTTCTTTTATTTTTAATTTTTTACCGTCTCTGAGTTGGACGGAAAAGCTTTTCTCAAT
>CAYGTU010000007.1:0-38468 GCA_964352945.1 uncultured Bacteriovoracaceae bacterium | reverse complement strand
ATCGTCAACTGTACAAAAAGGTTTATCGCCTTTTCCTGGCTTGCTAGAACAAGAACAAACTCCACCTTTTTTAGAAAATTTGTATCCTTTACCTTGATCTTTACAAAGCTTTTTAGCGGCTTTAACTTGTTTTTTATCTAACCCAGCCTTACCTGCAAGTTCTCCTGTTAATAAATCTTTTAATGAATCATCAACTGTACAAACTTCTGGTTTTTGCTTTCCACATAATGGATCGTTTTTAGCTTCTCTTTTCTTTTTATAAACATGTCTCGAATTCGGCTTACAATCACCATCTTTTCCGTCACATACTAATTCATATTCTTCACATGACTGACCCGCTTCAGTTTTAACTGAATAGACTTGATTCGTAACAGTGTCACATACCCAACATTTATTTGTTTTCTTACCAGCTCTACTACATTCTTTAATAGCTTTAGCATCTTTTTTCTTTTCATATAATGTTACTTTTAAGTCACCACCAGCTTTTTCTTTATCTCTAGCTTTAACAGTCGAAACTTTTCCTGTATTAACATCACAATAGTAGAATTTATCTGCTTTGGTACATTCAAGAACATTCTTTGCATCTTTCTTCGATTCATATACAGTTGTTTTAGCTTCAGTTTCAGCTGCTTCTTTAGTTTTAGCTTTAGTGCTTCTTACTTTTGAAGTACTAGCGTCACAATAGAAAAACTTTTCTGATTTCCCACAAGCTACCTCAGCCTTAGCATCTTTTTTCTTTGAATGAAGTTTTGCGTCTTTTGCAACTTTTTGTGCCTCAGACTCTGAACGTGCTTTTACACTTTTTACTTTTCCACTACTTTCATCACAGTAAAAATATTTTTCTTTTTTGCCTTTTTCAGCACAATATTTATGTGGAGATCTTAATGTATCAACATCTTTTAATGATTTATCTTTTTTACCAATAACTGGCACATCATCAATTAAGTGCTCTTGTTCTTTAAGTTCTTCACCTTTACAGCTTAAACAAAAATAATATTTTCTTTTGCTTTCAGCTTTAAAGCCACCCTTTTTAACCTTAGCTTGTTTGATTGACTTACATCCAGGACTTTCTGCCTTCACTTCACTCTTTGAAGAATAGTGTCCTTTTGAAAATGCAACGGTTGAAAATGTTAGCAAAAAACTTAAAACTAATAACTTATACATAGACCTCTCCCGGGGTTTATCAATACTATAATCATTATAAGGAATATAAGGCCTTAGCCCTATCCGGAAATTACTGCCTTAGAGTTTTACTCAATAATTTCAATCGCTTACATGGTTGCACCGAGCAAATTCTTTTGATTTATACCGCCTTAGATTTTAGGCACAAAAAAAGCCGCCCTTAGGGCGGCTTTGGTTATATTGGTAGCAATCTCTTTTAGTTACCTCTACACTCAGCTGATGATTTTCCACTTGCTCTACACTTATGAAATTCAGCTTTATTCATATGCTTTTGAACTCTAGCATTTTGTCTATTCTCTTTTACAGTAGCAATTGCTTCTTTTACTGATGAGCTAGATGAAGCTACTGCCCTTTGATCCTTTGCTCCTAATCCATATTTTGATCTATGCTCAGCTCTTTGTTCTTTAAAAGCTGCTTTTTTCTCAGCAAAAGCTGATTGTCTTTCTACTTTTTGAGCTGCTCTTGTTTCTCTTTTTTGTTGTACACAAGTAGCTCTATTTGAACCATCAGCTCTACACTCATGGAAAGCTGCCTTTCTTTCATGTCTATCTGTTTTTCTCTCAGCTTTTCTTTCTTGTATAGCCTCTCTTCTAGCTCCTTTCCAAGCGCGTCTTGATTCTTTTTTCTCTTGCTTAGCTTGTCTAAATTCAGCTTTAGCCTCTGCTCTCTTAGCTTTATTCTCTTGTCTTGCTTCTTGTCTTTTACCTTTAATCAAAGTTCTATCTTCTTGCCTTTCAGCTTTTTTTGCAGCTAAACAAGATGATCTATCACCGCCAGCAGCTCTACAGTCATGAAAGTTTGCCTTTCTATCATGTTTTAACTGCTTTTTCTCTTGCCTAATTTGTTGAATTTGAGCTTTCTTCTCTTGCCGAGCTTCCTTAAATTTCCCTTTTTTAATATTTCTTAATAAACCAGCTGATGCTTCATTTGTTCCAAACACACTTACTGCTAAAACTAGTGTTAAAAATAAACTTGAGATTGCTTTCATGTTTTTTCCCCTGAAAAATTAATACCATTCATTTAACTTAAAAGTATTTTAAGCTATAACGCTTATTTTACGGCAAATTGAGCAAAATACTTTAGTATTTAATGAATTTTTAGATAGTTAGGTTCATTTTAGAGCATTCTTGGGGTGCAATTTTTATTGGCTATCAGCTTTTTGGGAGCTGATCTGAATAGATAATTTAAGTAATCCTTTAACTATCTTTTCTTTACTATTAAAAGCTAGGGCCTTTAAATCATCTTTAATACAGTTATTCATTTTTAAGTCATCTATATATTTAAAGTGAAATTCTCTGATTAAGCCTTTATCATCAAACTCTAGGGCCAATTCATTAGAGTACTTCATTTCACTTTCTGGATATAACTTTTTAAGACAGTTTTTTGCTGAATTATTTATCGTTTCTAATTCATCTGAATATTCTTTAATGTCTGTTGAATACTCTTTATCTTTTGAGGTAATTGTTGAACAACTAAAAAGCAGCAAAGATAATATAAGACATTTGATTATTCTTTTAAAACTTTCCATTCCCATTCTTTTAACTCTCTCCAGTTTTTGAAAACAAATCTAACTACATAGTTCCAAGACTCATGCCATACAACCATATTATCACTATTTATTACATCACGCCCAAATTTTACTTTTTTTCCATCAAGACTAAATTCACCTAACAAATTCTCATTATAATATTGCCCTAACTTATATTTGTTAAATATGCTTTGATCAACAGTTCCGTAGTAAGGATATTCTTTAAAGATTAAACTGCTTAAAATCTTTAATAAATCTTCTTTTGAGCTACCTTCAATATCATAGATTTTATCATTTGCTTGATAGATAAGTACTTTTGAAAAATCTAGAGAGAGACTATTTGCTCTTAAATGATATAGAGCTTTGAATATAGAATCATAATTTTCAGGGTCTACATACAAGGCTTTTTCAATTTTCTTTTTATCCGAATTACCTTTAATCATCAATAAAATATCTTTTTCATTTTTATAAGCCTCAATTAGGTAATTAAAATCAACACCATTGATTATTATCGTTTCTGGCTTTAAACCAATAATAGAAAATCCTTGTGAAGAATTGTTGGTTAAGCCCTGAATTTGCTCAATCCATTTTTCAACAAAAGCTCCATCAACAGGAAAGCCAAATGGGATATTACCTATTAATTGATTATTAGATCTAATAATTGCTGATCTTTCACTTGTGATGACTTGAATTGACTTAATATCATTTAAATCTACGCTTCTTTCAAGTAAAGGTTCTTGATTGCAAGAAATGATAAAAAAAAGATAAATATATTTTAATTTATTTCGAATCACCTAATTCATCTAATTGTTTAACATTAATATCTTTAGGAACAATTCTAAAGACAATTCTTTTGTTAAACTTTTCATTTTCATAGGAGTGTGGTGGAGCAATATTATGATGTCTATTTGCATGACCAAATAGTACTTTATTTTTAAGCCATGTAAACTTATCCATTAAGTAGCCTTTTACTGAGGCAATCTCTCTATAATTTCTACTTTCTAAAATCTCTGAATATTCTTCATTCTTTGCAGGCACCCATTCAACTTCAAAATTTACATCACTAGATAAGGAGAACATTTCAAAAACCGTTTTTAAATAATCCATACCCTTATCAGTTAAGGCCGTTTCATTTGAATTAAAGAAATAATGTCTACCAAGGTGTACTTCAACTCCATTTGAATCAATATTAAGTTTACTATATTTTGGCTCACCTAATTTAGCTAAAAGGTCTTCTTGAATTGTTTCCAGTACTTTATCTTTAGAAATGACACTAGCAATTGCTCTGTTATTAACTTCATTACTTTTAAATTTAACCTTAAAAATAAATTCCTTTTTAGCGCTATCTTCATCATCAGGCTTATACCCCCATGATTTAGATGTAATTATTTTTGGCTTCATTCCAAGTTCAGTTATAAAATGGTTTTGAATTGTTACAGATTGTCTAAGAGCAAATGTTAGACCATCAACATATCCACCACTTGCACCTTTAACTTTATCAAATCTAGATTTACCTATAACCTCAACCGATTGAACTGGAAGTCCTTCAAGATATTCATTAATTTTATAAAACTGTTCTTTAAATTGTTGATTTACAACAGGCTTTTGAGTTCCATAAACTGCCTTACCTGGAATTTTAAAAATCACGATATTATCGGTTCCAGCAATGAATACATTCTCTGAACCATAAGAGTCGTTTAAATATAATATTAGATCTCTAAAGACAACCTTCTCTGTGTTGTCGTTATTGGGAACAAGGTTAACGATACACTTTCCATATTCTTTATTTTTTTCAACCCAAATTCTTTCTGTAAGAATTCTATTTTTTTCTTTAATCACATGTTCCTGAGAGTTTGCTAATAATGACTTTAAGTATAGGGGATGACTTTTTTCATCATTCTTAACTTGTTTTTCTAATGAAGCAACTTTTCTACTTAGCTCACTATTATCTACTCTCAGTTCTTTAACTTTTTCTTCAGCTAATTTAAATTTACTAGCAACATTCTGTAGTTCTCTTTCATTTTGCTGGCTTGAAATCGAAGATTTCTTAAGATTAAGATACTCATCTTGTAGACTTGCAAAATCTCTTTTCATTTTGTCGTATTCACCATTTGTATCTAGGCTTGCAATTTTTCTATCTACTAACAATTCTTTTTCTTGCTTAATCTTATCTAACTCACTTGTTGTATCACTATATTGACTTAGAAGTTCAGAATGTTCAGTTTTTAAATTAGTAAGTTCTTTCATTGTTTCATTATACTTAGATTCAAATTCTTCTTTTTGTGAAAGAGTCATTTTAAGATTTTCTTCAAGTTTACTTTTAATATTGAAAGCTTCTTTTTCTTTATCTGAAATGATATCTAGGTATTTTTGATTAATTTGATTTTCATATACTACATTAATTGTTGGTTTTGAAACTACTTCATATTTCCATTTTGGATTAATCTTTTTCTTTTCAGTTGCCTGTTCTACATCAACAGGTACTTCAGTTTGTTTCTCTAATCCAGACTGCTGAATATTTGCTTCTTGTTCAATAATTTCAGAATTGCTTGTTACATGTATTTCTTCATCTGAGTTATTATTAATTGATCGCGGTAAAAATTTTTCTTTTATTAATAATCCAAAATTTTTCGAAGTATCAACAGCCTTATAATTTAACATCTTTTCTTTTACTGGTATTTTTATGATTTGCCCTAATTTAATCATATTAGGATCAATTTCTGGATTAGCTTCTATTATTTCAGTCCAGTTATGAAGAGTTCCATAATAAATTCTTGAAAGAATCATTAAGGTATCACCTCTTGTAATTGTGTGGTCAATGACGTTACTAGTAAATTTAAAATCTTTACTAAAAAATATTTCTTCAGAAATACGTAGCGGAATGTTTGCAAACGCCGAAGACATTAAAGAGTAAATTAAAATTATACTTAAATATTTATTCATATCATCCTTGGCATACGCCAAATTAGACTACCAACTAATATTTTAAGCTATACTCAATCTTTTAATTAATAATGGAAATTTATGCCGATGGAAGCCACTCTTTCGATTTGATCCATGGTTTCACCACTGAAATTGGCCACTCGTCTGGTACTCTTGTCATATCTTAATTTAAGATAACCACCTAAATTCTTCAGGTACTTGTACTGATAGTCGTAACTATAATATGAGGGAAAACCTAAATATTTACCCATAATGTTAAAACTCACTTCAAATTCTTGAGTAATATGAATTGATCTCTCATCAATATGATCTAGGCCAATACCGTAAATTAATTTAGACCTTGAAGTAATTCCTTCAAATAAGAATTCTTTATCAAAATACTCTACTCCTCCACTGATCATATAGAGATTTTGTGGATAAAAGAACTCAACATCATCATTTGTTAAAGTAACAAATTTTGAAAAACTTCCAACTGAAAATATAAATTGATTAGAATTATACTTTTGTTCATCTAATGCTTTTCGATAAAGAACTTCAATTAATAAATCTTTCTCATTATAATTTGCTGTGCCTCCAGAAAACCTTTGAAAATCAATATCCGAGACATTTATTTTTGAAATAATATTAGCTCCCCAGTGATTATCATGAAAATACTGAAAATGTGCACCTAAATTTTTAATTTGCTTTAAATCGTACTTTGTATCAAATCTTTCAGTAGTACTTGTTATTTCAGAAAGTCCAAGATCCATTGCCATTCTAATTTTTGGTTCTTCCATAATTTTATATTTAAATTTAAAATCTTTCTGCTGACCTTTTTTATTTATTGCCTTAATTGTTAGGGTATTTTGCCCTTTATGAGCATCCTGAGTATAACTAAAAGATTCTGGATTTTTTGCTAACTGACCATTGACTCTAACTTCTTGAATATTTTTTGATTCTAATCTAAAAAATACTTTTTCATCTCTATTTTCATTTAAATGTTTTGAATAATAGAGATGAAGTTCTCCGTTATCATGCGCCATAATTTTTTCTAATACTTTAGGTCTTTTTATATCAATTGGTATTAAATATTTTACATCATAATTATCTTTTATTGTCAGGTGAATATTTCTTTCTTTATAAATATCTGTTTCTAAAACTTTTTCAATTTCATGATCATAGAGGTAAACTTTATTATCAATTGAATGTACAAATGGAAGTATCAAATTATTATCTTTCATATGATTTTTAACATAATCAGATTCTTTTTTCATCGTTGTGAATTTAATATATGGAAGATGATAGTTTTTTTTCAAACAATCAAAATACAAATTATTGTCACTTTCAAAATTAAATTTTATCTTTAAAGTCGAAGTATTTGTAATTATTTTCTTTTCTTTGTTAAAGTGTGCGACGCAAAAATTGTCTTCTTTTTCATAGGAAAATCTTATCTTTTCCTCTCCTGTTTTAAAGATAATTTTAAAGTTTTCTGCTTTTAATCCATGATCATCTAATAATAATTCAATTGTACCTTTTAAAATTTCGTCTTTTTTCTGATCTTCATTATTTCTAAAAATTTCAACCGATAAATTTTGCTTGAAATCTGTTATGAAATCTCGAAAACTCTCTTGTAGAATCCGTGGTTTTAAAGTTAATGGATCATAATTAAAACTTATATTTTTCATCTCAGGATGAGCTTCAAATTTTGAATAAAAATGATTATTAATAAAAATGGATCTGTTTTTAAGATCCACATCTAGAGTCGATTCTTTGGTAATTTTAATAAATCCAAGTTCATCAAGTTCATCTTGAAATTTAAAAACTGATTTGTCTTCATCTAAAATAATAGCAAAATCTTTTCTAACAAAAATATTATGTTCTTTATAAATTAAAAATTCACTGGGTCCATTTACGATTGCAGAAGATGGAAGGCTATTATTATCAACAATGACTTTTAAAAAATTTCCTTTCACTTTTTTATTGATTTCATATTTTCCATTTTCATCAGAGTAAACAACATCATCTTCAACCTTTAACTTTATTCCAGAGATGCCTACTTCAGAATAATCTATTAACCCGTTTTTATTTACATCGTTAAAAAATGTACCGCTAATATTATAAGTGTCTGAATTTGCAACATTAGCAAATGCATAATGAGATATGCCTAGTAGAAATGGCAGTAAAATCAGTAGTGATATTTTCAAATTCTCTTAACCTCTTAAAATTACTAGCCACATACCCGATTAAATGAATCCGGTTAAAATAGTACAAGTACATATATTTTAACAAAAGCAGAGGCTTAGAAATTTGGTTAGGTAAATTATGCTTATTTAATAAAAATTTGCGACAAAAATGACTAATTTCTAATAACTTAGCCAAAAAAAAACGATAAGCATAATAAGGAGAGATTTTTTTAATGCCCTATTTGAGTCTTAGATTCCTAATTCAAATTTTAGCACTAACTTTCATTTTTGTAAGTTGTAGTGGATCCTCGTCTCCTTCCGGATTTAAAACAAATAATGATTTTAATACAATTACTATTTCTTCTGGTGATGGTCAGTTTACAGCACTTAATAATAATTTTGTTCAACCCATAAGTGTTCAAGTTACAGGTGATTTTATAGATGATATTCCTGTTCGCTTTGAAATACTCTCAGGTAGTTCTCCTGCTACTTTATCAGCTACTCAAGTGCAAACTGATGCCTCTGGTTTTGCACAAATAAATGTCAATTCAGGTCCCACAGCTGGAACAGTTTCAATCAAAGCTAGTTTACCATTTTCAAATTCTAAATCGAGTGTTGTTTTTAATTTATATGTAAACGGTACCGCTACTGATTGGGAAGTCGTACAAGTTGGAGGACCTGCTCCCGTAGTAGCTGGTGTGCCCTTTCAAGTTTCCATTCGAGCTCTAGATACTGGATTACCTGATGCTACTTTCACTGGGCCAAAATATTTATCTTTTTCAACTAATGCTATTGCTTCACCAAATGGAAATATTCCAACACCTTTTGTAGATGGAAATTATAATTTTACCAATGGTGTAATAGATACCCCTTTTACAGTTACCTACTATGATAGTTCTGAAAATGGTGGTGATCTTTTTGATATAACTGTATCCGGACTTGGTTTAAATCCAGGTACACTTCAAATGCAAATAATTGATGATGCCATTTCTCAAATTAAAATTGTCGATGGAAACAATTGTGCCACCGCTAATGAAGTAACTGTTCAAGTTTTAACCGCTGGTACTCCTGAAAACTACTATGTTTTACATTATGACCAGTGGGGAAATTGTATTGAAGCTAGTACTCCAACAGCTGATTGGACAAAAGGCTTTTTAGATACTCAGCTTACCTATGATACAAGTGTAACTGCGGCATCAACAATTACAGCAACACCGATCATTGGTGGAATTCAAAATACTTTAAGTGTTATAGATTCTGTTACTCCTGCATTAACAGACTCAACAGGATTATTACAAATTGCAGCTGCTACACCTTCAAATTTTTTAATAACAGGCTTTACCGCTGGAGGAAATTTTATCCTTGATGCTGGTACAACTTATGAAATTATAGTAGAAGCAAGAGATGCTTTTGGAAATTTAGCGATTAGCTATACCGGAGCTCAGAATTTAACTTTTACTTCAACTGCAACTTCGACTTCACCTGACCCAGCATTAGGTATTGGTGTGAATAATAGAACAATGCCAACTAATGGTTTTTATACATTCGACAATGGTGGAATTGTATCTGCTAAACCGACTATTACTCTAGTAAATGCTTCAGAAGCTCCAACCGTTTCAGTTACCGATGGTACATTAAATGGTGTTACAGCACCTCTCGCAATTAACCCTATCGCCATCGCTCACACACTTGTAAGAGATGGTGCCAATGATACGGGTGTTGTTTTTGACGCTACTTCAGCAACAAGAACAAGTGATGATTCTTATAACTTATACTGTGCTAATTATGATACTTATGGGAACTACATTTCTGATGGTTCAGCCAATTGGACTAATACAGGAGTAATTACCGCGGGTGAGATTTCACCCGGTTTAGTAGGACAAACAAATATTACTTACGCTCCTTCAAATATAGGAGCAGGAACACTTTCTTGTAACGTAAGTGGTTTTTCTGATACTACGGGAACATTTAATATCGTTCCAGGTGTTCCTAAATATTTTAAAGTTGATGGTGGAACTGGTGATGATAATGCATTTACTGTTACAGCAGGAAATCTATTTTCATTTGATGTAAATGTTTATGATGCTGATAACCACCTGTGTACAAACTTTAATTCAACTATAAATACAACAATTAGTTATATTGGATCAACTGCAGTAACACCTGCTCCTCCACTAGAAATCACTCCTACTTATACGAGTGCTCAAATTGATACCACTTCAACTACTTCTAAGGTTAAAGTTTTAACTTTTAGTTCTGGTGTTTCAACAGTTAGCTCCAATAGATTGATCAATGAAACTTCTGGTGATGAACCCAAAATACAAATTGTAGATAACGGCGCAATTGTTTCAGGTACACTATCAGGAAATGTAAATGTTGGTGTTAATACACTTGCATTTATATCTATTAAAAATGCTGCTGGTGGTGCTGGAAGTTACGTAAATGCACCGACTACAGATAATGATACTCCTTTAACTTTTTATGCTGCTGGATTTGATAGTTCAGGAAATTATATAGCTGATCAAACTGTTAACTGGAGCGTAACTGCAGGAACAGCTGCATGTATTAATGGAGATCTCTCTTCAACAAATGGCACTTCAACTATTTTTGATCCCGCAGATGCCGGAACATGTACTGTAAATGCAGATGCTGGAGCAGGAATCACAGATACTACTGGATCGATCTCAGTATCAAATGGTGTAGTTGATCATTTCTTAGTTGAAATCCCAACTGGATCCCCAGTCACAGCGGGTGCAACTTTTGCTGTAAGAATTACAGCTCTTGATGCTGATAATGAAAGAGTAATTAATTATGTTCCTGATACAACATATTCTTTAGCTCACACTGATGGTTCTTCTCCGGAAGGAACACCTGCTGATGTTTGGACATTACTTCCTGGTGATTTTTCATTTGGCCAAGCAACCCTTTTTGGACTTAAAGTTTATGATGCTAGTTCTACGTTTACAATTGATGCAACTGAGACAGGAATCGGCTCAATAACTGGAACAAGTACAAACATAACTGTAAATCCAGCAACTCTTGATCACTATGGAACATTAAACCTCACTGGCACAACAGTAGCTGATGGATCTACAACTTTTGGTCTTGATATAGAAGCTAGAGACTTTTGGGGAAATCCGACAACCGTTGGTACCGCTGGATTAATAAATCAATTAGTGGCCGTTTATAAATCTGGTAGTGAAGCAGTAGTTGATACTATTGGTGGCTTTACACCATTTGTAATTACGGGTGGTAATTCGAAAGAAAGTATTACTGGATTAACTTATAGAGTTTCACATGAAGTTTATTTTAAAGCAACGGATGTTGCCGCAAAGACTACGCCTACTGCTCAATCATTGTTCTCTACATTCACTCCAGACATAGCAGGACTTTCAAGTTATGAAATAGATACTTTTAGCACTACTTCTCCAATAGCCGGAAATAGTTTTACGGCTGTTGTCTATGCAAAAGATTTTGCAGGAAATACCATTACAGGAATTGATGCTGCATTAACGGCATTTCCTTACACGATAAATTCAACTGCCACTGCAAGTGAACATTCTAATGCTCCTTCAAACCCTAGTTTTGGTTCTGGAGCATTGAGTTTTACTAATGGTGTTTCGGCCCCAATTACATTTACTTGGTATAATGATCAAGTTGTTTTAGGATCTGCTATCACTGTAAATAATGGTTCGGGTACAACAGGTGACGCTGGCGTAAATAATATAACCGTTGGTGTTGATGCTCTAGATCACTATACAAATGATGTTGTTGCTCCTGCTTCAATTGATGCAGATGGAGTTGATACTTTTTCTGCTGATATAAATGCAAGAGACCAATGGGGAAATATTGTTACAGGTGCTGCGGCGGTAACTTTATCTCTTACACCAACAGATGGACACACAGTCGGTGTTCTAGCTGGATCGACAGTTTTAAATCTTACAAGTGGTTCAACTTCTGTTTCAAATTTAACATATACTGCTGCTGGAACAGGAAAACTTAATGCTACTGATGGATCAGTTACGATGGATCTTGCTCGTTCAACAAATTACACTTTTGGAGCTGTTACGAGTTCACTGGATCATTATAGAATCAATTTACTTGATGGATTCACTGTTACTGCTGGGGATTCTACTTATACTATACAAGTCACAGCCGAAGATGTTTCAAACAATACAATTAATGATGTTTCAGTTGATGCTGCTTTATCTGGAAGAGTATTTACGATAACTGGTTTTAATAATTCACCAGAAGGTGATGTTCCGACAGTAGGAACATCTTTAACTTTTACAAATGGTGTTGCTACAATCGATGTAACTCCAGTTAAAGCAGAATCAATTGCAACAATTACAGTTACTGATAACTTGGCTTTTACTGGAAGTGAATCAACAGGTGTTACAGTTAGTGCAGATGCTTTTGATCATATCGTAATTTCAGGAGCTACAACTGGAGTTGCAGACAAGACTACAGTTTATAATGCAACAATTACTTCTCGCGATCAATTTGGAAATCCTAAATTAGCAACAGGTGCTCCATATAATAACTTAACTCTACAAACTCAAAAAATATCAGGTTTAACTAATACTGCAACACTTGGTGGATCAATCACTGGTATTGATTTAACTGCAAGTACATCAATCATTAGAGCTGTTACTTATGGTGTTTCACATACAACAAGATTTAAGTTTAGTGATCCAACTGCAACAACAAAAATTGATACAGGTTTAACTCCATTTGTTGCTTGGTCTATGGATCCAAGCACTGTAGATCATTATACACTTACTAGAGTAGATGCAACTAAAGTAGTTGGAGCTGCAACAGCCTACAGACTCACTGCTTTTGATGAAGCCAATAACCAAATCGTAGGTGAAGATACAATTCTAAATGCTAAAACATTTACAGTTGCAGTAAATAATACAAGTTGTGATGCTCCTAATGGAACTGCTGATGTAGTATCAAGTATTTTTGGCAGTGGTGCTTCTGATACAGGTACGAATTATGGTGGTTTTTCAAATGGTACACTTGATATAGATATAAGATTCTATAATATGACTGGCTGTGTGGCCGCTGGACTTTTAACTGTTACTGATGAAAATGCTGTAAACATATCCAACACTGATACGGTAACAGTTACTGCTGGAGCTCCAGCTTATTTTACTGCAGTTGCAACAGGATTTCCTGCAAATTCAAATAGAATTGAAACGGCACAAACAAGTACAAATATTTTAATTACCCAGTATGATACTTATGGGAATGAAACTCTTAATGGGTCCGTTGGAAATCACGCTTCACTATTTAAAATAAGTGGGTATTCAACATCAAATGGTACATTAAAAGCTTGTTCTCCTTCGGCAGGTGACGGTTGTGCTCCAGGTGCTCGTCAATTAATTTCAAATATCTCTCTAGATTTTAGGGATTTTTCTCAACAAACTATTTATGATTTATCTTATAATGTTGGTGATACTATCGAAATTAGAATTAATGATGGTGGTATTACGACAGAATCTCAAAACCCTGAATCTTTTTCCGATGATTTAAAATTTAATATTACCCCAGAGACAATGGCTAGCTATACATTTGTTGCTCCAGCGGGACCTTATACTGCTGGGATTGCAGAAACTTTTACCCTCACTGCTTTTGATGGTGCAAGTAATCAGCTTGGTACAGCTGAAGCCCAAACTATCTTAGATGGTATGAGCTTTAGTGTAACTCAAAATAATGCTAATGAATTTGATGCTCCAGATGGTGGTAACAATTTTAGTTTCCCTCTTACAAGTGCATTAGGCTGGGATACAAACGGACAAGTTACAATTGATTTAACTTTTTATAAAGATAATGATCTGGATAATACCGACTTAACTTTAACTGATAATCAAACTACTCCTATTAATACATATAATTCTGGTGGAACTCAAACTATTGGTCAGAATGTTAAAGATAGGTTTTTAGTCGTTGCCACAAATTTAACTTCTCCAAATGCTGATGCTCTTGAAAAAGCAGCTTCTTATGTTGATATTACTTGTGTTGACGAATTTGGAAATCCAAGAGTTAACCCTACTTCAACAACTATCCAAGCGGTATTAATAAGTGACGGGCAAACCTACGGTACTAACTTAGGTGACTTAAGATTAGCTACAACTGATGGTGGTGGTGCCGTTGCTGATAATACAATAACTCTTAATTTTACAGCCGTTAAAACAATTCGTTTATATGATGTATCCTATGATGTTGGTCATGATATTTATATTGAAGCAAGTGACGGAGCAATTACGACAGCTCAAACTGATTCAACTGCAATTGAGTGGGTATCAACAAACGATACGATTGATCATTATATTTTAACTGCTGCTTCAGGAAGTGCTGCAGCAGGTGCTGCGACAGTTTGGACAATAACTGCTTATGATGCCGCTAATAATACACTATCAAATGAGAATGGAATCAATAAAGGATTACTAGATGCTTTAACTTACACCATATCTGATAACTCTGGTGGTTCAACTATGAATGGACCAGAAGCTGGATCTGTTAGTTTTCCATCAACTGCAACAATAGTATGGGCAACTGATGGAACGCATACTCTTGCGGGTGCCAATAGACTTACATTTTTCAATACGGCTAATGATGTAGTTGTAAATGATTTAAGAATTACTGATAGCATCGGTAACACTGGATTTAATGATGTTGATACAATGGATATCATTCCTAATGGAGCTGGAGATCACTTTCATATTGCTGTAAATAATCTTCCTGGTGCTGCTGATAATGTATCTATTACGAATAGTGATATTACTGTGACACTGGAAGATCAATACGGAAACCTCACCAATGATGCAGCTGTTACTGCTGCAACTATTTCTTTAAATAGAATCGCTGGCTATGCTGCAAACGGAACAATGAGGGCCGCAACTACAGATGGTGGAGGGACAGCAAGTATAACAGGATTAACATTAAATTTTTCAGCAACTGATACAGTACAGTTATTTGATCTCTCTTACGATGTTGTACAGACAATCGAAATCCTTGTAGCTCATGCTTCCGTTACAAATAATACTTTTGCTGCAGATTCCCCTGATTTAATTTGGACAATGAATGCTGGAAATGTAGGAAGTTATACTCTTGTGCATGATAATGCGAGTGTAAATGCCGGTACTTCAACGACTCTTACTCTTACAGCAGTTGATAGAGCGGGTAATACAATTAACAATGCTGCTCACCAAGCTACTCTTGATACAATCAATTTTACTCATACAACAAATGCAACCAATGATGCTCCAAACGCGACTGCTACTGTAGCAGCTAATGATCCAACTAATGGGACAAAAACTTTTGCCTCTGGACAGACAACGTTAACTTATACTTTCTTTAAAGAAGGAACTGTGGCAACTGCACATGTTCTAGTGACTGATACAACAAATACAATTGCTACAAATCCAAGTGGTACTCTAACAATTAATCAGGAAGTTCCTAATTATTTTATCGCTACTCCGACTGGCTTTCCAGCAAACTCAGATAAAACTGAAACACCTCAGACAGCAACTCAAGTTTCAATTTCTCAATATGATACCTATGGAAATCTAACAACTGGCGGAAGTACTGGTGCACTTGCTTCATTTACTAAGACTGCAGGTTATGGCTCAACTGATGGTACTTTAAAAGTTTGTGGACCAACAGCTGGAAACGCCTGTGCAATGGGAGCAAGAACCACTCTTGCTTCAACAATATTAAATTTTACTACTAATGATACACAAATTCTACACGACTTCTCTTATGATGTTGGAAATACTCTTGATATAGATGTTGTTGATGGCGCAGTTACAACTGCTTCTCATGCATCAGCTGCTAATGCGAGTATTTCATTTAATGTTACAACTGGAACAGTTGCAAGCTATACCTTTGTGAGTCCAGCTGGACCACTAACAGCTGGTACTCCAGCCGCTTTTTCAGCTTCAGCTTTTGATAATGTAGGAAATAAAATTGCTAATAATGCGGCGGTTTTAAATTCAATGCAATTTACAGTGACAGAAAATACTCCTGGACAGTTTGATGCTCCAGATGGTGGAAATAACTTTGCTTTTAATAATCAAACTTTAACTTTTGATGCTGCTGGGGATGAATCATTTAATTTAACTTTCTATTCAGATGCTGATTTCACTGATGGTGATTTAACTTTTAGTGACAATCAAGGTACCCCTGTTACTCAGACAAATACTGGTGGTGCAGTTACTTTAAATCCTGCTGTAAAAGCAGAACTACATTTTGTAACTCAACCTAGTGCAACAGCAACTGCTGGTGTAAATTTTGTTCAACAACCGACTGTTAAATTCACAGATATTTACGGAAATGATTCTGTTTCAACTACAGACGTTGTAACTTTAGGCTCGTACACTAATGCTGGTTGTACAATTGCTTCTGGTTCAGCACTTCAAGGTACAACTGGAGTTGCGGCAATAACTGGAACGTCAACATTCACTGATCTTAATCATACAAAAATGGAAAGTATCTACCTAAGAGCAAGTTCAGCTGCTCTTGTTACAGATTGTTCAAGTGTAGTGGCAGTTGATCATAATATTGCAACTCAATTAATAATTACAACTCAGCCAAGTACAGGTGACGCTGATACAACTCTATCAAATATTATTGCAACTGTTTATGATGCTTATAATAATATTAATGATAATGTTACTGATACATTGACTTTATCTGCTTATTCAAATGCTGCATGTTCTGTAGCTTCTCTTGGAACATACAATGCTACTAATAGAAATTTATCTAGTGGTACAGCAACATTTAATGATGTTTTTTATAGAAAAATGGAAAACCTCTATGTTGAAGTAACTGGTGGTGGATATACCGCTGATTGCTCAAGTGTAATTGCTATTGATCATGGTGCAGCTACTCAATTAGTTGTTGATACTGAACCTTCTGCTGCTGTTGTGGCCGGAGTAAACTTAGCGACTCAACCAATCATTGGTGTTCAAGATGCTTATGGAAATGTAAATAATGATGTTACAGATTCAATAACACTTTCTGCATTTACTGATTCAGGATGTACTACTACTCCTTCAGTCGGAACATTTAATGCAACTCCTACTGCTCTTTCAAGTGGTGCGGTTACTTTTGCTGGTGTGAACCACGAAAAAATGGAAACAATTTATATTAAAGCCACTGGTGGTGGATACACTGCTGCTTGTACAGCAAACGTTGTTGTTGATCACGCGGCTGCCTCTGATTTAGTTTTCTCAACTCAGCCAAGTGCCGCAGCTGTAGCTGGTGTTGCTTTTGCAACTCAACCGATAGTTGAAGTTCATGATGCCTTTGGAAATGTAAACGACAATGTTACTGATTTAATTACACTTACTGCTTTTACTGATGCCACTACTTGTGCTGCGGCTTCAGGTGGAACATTTAATCAGACTTCTAGAAATCTTTCTGGTGGAAATACAGGTTCATTTGTTTCTACTCATCATGAAAAGATGGAAACAATTTATCTAAGAGCTTCTGGTGGTGGATACAATGCTGCTTGTTCAAATAATGTTGTGGTTGATCACGCTGTGGGTTCACAATTAGTAATTGCCACCCAACCATCTGCTGCTGCAGTTGCTGGTGTTACTCTCGCATCACAACCAGTTATTGAACTTCATGATGCTTTTGGAAACTTAGCAAATGATTCTACACCAACAATTACACTTTCAGCTTATACAGATTCTGGTTGTACAACAACACCATCAGTTGGGACATTTAATCATACTCCAGTAGCTATTAATGGATCTGGAGTTGCTACATTTACTGATGTTGACCACGAGAAAAATGAAACTATTTATATAAAAGTTGATGATGGTGGTGCCCTAACTGATGCTTGTACAGCTAATGTCGTAGTCGATCATGCTGCTGGTTCGCAATTAGTTGTAACAACTCAACCTTCTGCTGCTGTTGTTGCTGGTGTAACATTAGCGACCCAACCTGTGATTGAACTTCATGATGCTTTTGGAAACGTTGCCAATGATGTTACTCCAACTATAACTCTTTCAGCTTATACAGATTCTGGATGTACAACAACTCCATCTATTGGGACTTTTAATCATACACCTGTAGCAATTAATGGATCAGGTATTGCTACGTTTACTGATGTTGATCACGAAAAAATGGAAACAATTTATATTAAAGCTGATGATGGTGGAGCTTTAAGTGATGCTTGTACGGCAAACGTTGTCGTTGATCATGCCAATGGTTCTCAATTAGTTTACGCTACTGCTCCAAGTGCAGCTGCAGTTGCTGGAACAACTCTAGCTCAACAACCAGTAATAGAACTTCATGATGCCTTTGGAAACTTAGCAAATGATGCAACTCCTACTGTTACACTAACAGCTTTTACTGATAGTGGCTGTACTGCTGCTTCCGGTGGAACTTTTAATCACACTCCCGTTGCAATCAATGGTTCAGGAGTTTCAACTTTTACAGATGTTGATCATGAGAAAATGGAAACAATTTATATTAAAGCTGATGATGGTGGAGCACTTACAGATCCATGTTCATCTGCAGTAGTTGTAGATCATGCAACTGCTTCAGCTTTATTTTATACAACTCAACCAAGTGCTGCTGCTGTGGCCGGAGCAAATCTTGCTACTCAACCTACAATCGAAGTTCGCGATGCTTTTGGAAACGTAAATGATAATGTTACAGATTTAATTACGCTTTCTGCTTTTACTGATTCAGGATGTACATCCGCTTCCGGTGGAACATTTAATCAAACTGCTGCTAACTTATCTACTGGTTCAGTAACATTTGCTAATACAAATCATGAAACAATGGAAACAATTTATATTAGAGCTACTGGTGGTGGATATACTGCTGCTTGTTCAACTAATGTAGTTGTTGATCATGGTACTGCAACTCAATTAGTTGTTGATACCCAGCCTTCCGCTGCTGTTGTGGCCGGAGTTAATTTAGCAACTCAACCAGTTATTGGTGTGCAAGATGCTTATGGAAATATCAATGATAATGTTACTGATACAATTACTTTAAGTGCATTTACTGATTCAGGATGTACTACAACTCCTTCAATTGGAACATTTAATGCAACTCCTACTGCCCTTTCTACAGGTGCTGTTACTTTTGCTGGTGTGAACCATCAAAAAATGGAAACAATTTATATTAAAGCTACTGGTGGTGGATATACTGCTGCTTGTACGGCAAACGTTGTAGTAGATCACGCAGCTGGTTCACAATTAGTTTATGCAACTTCTCCAAGTGCTGCTGCAGTTGCTGGAACAACTCTTGCTCAACAACCAGTAATAGAACTTCATGATGCCTTTGGAAACTTAGCAAATGATGCAACTCCTACTGTTACACTAACAGCTTTTACTGATAGTGGCTGTACTGCTGCTTCCGGTGGAACTTTTAATCACACTCCCGTTGCAATCAATGGTTCAGGAGTTTCAACATTTACAGATGTTGATCATGAGAAAATGGAAACAATTTATATTAAGGCTGATGATGGTGGAGCACTTACAGATCCATGTTCATCTGCTGTAGTTGTAGACCATGGGACTGCAACTCAATTAGTTGTTAATACCCAACCATCAGCTGCTGTGTTGGCCGGAGTAAATCTAGCAACTCAACCAGTGATTGGCGTTCAAGATGCTTATGGAAATATCAATGATAATGTTACTGATACAATTACTTTAAGTGCATTTACTGATTCAGGATGTACTACAACTCCTTCAATTGGAACATTTAATGCAACTCCTACTGCCCTTTCTACAGGTGCTGTTACTTTTGCTGGTGTGAACCATCAAAAAATGGAAACAATTTATATTAAAGCTACTGGTGGTGGATATACTGCTGCTTGTACGGCAAACGTTGTAGTAGATCACGCAGCTGGTTCACAATTAGTTTATGCAACTTCTCCAAGTGCTGCTGCAGTTGCTGGAACAACTCTTGCTCAACAACCAGTAATAGAACTTCATGATGCCTTTGGAAACTTAGCAAATGATGCAACTCCTACTGTTACACTAACAGCTTTTACTGATAGTGGCTGTACTGCTGCTTCCGGTGGAACATTTGTTCATACTCCAGTTGCCATCAATGGTTCAGGTGTTGCTACATTTACAGATGTTGAGCATAGAAAAAATGAAAATATTTATATTAAAGCTGATGATGGTGGCGCCTTAACTGATGCGTGCTCATCTGTTTCAAATATTGATCACGCAGCAGGTTCACAATTAGTTATTGCAACTCAACCAAGTGCTGCAGGAACAGCAGGTATTTTATTGGCCCAACAACCAGTGATAGAACTCCATGATGCTTTTGGAAACGTTGCAAATGATGTTACTCCAACAGTTACTCTATCTGCTTTTACAGATAGTGGTTGTACTGCTGCTTCTGGTGGAACATTTGTTCATACTCCTGTTGCTATAAATGGATCTGGTGTTGCTACTTTTACAGATGTAGAACATCAAAAAATGGAAACTATTTATATTAAAGCTGATGATGGTGGTGCCTTAACAGATCCATGTACTGCAAATGTTATAGTAGATCATGGTGCTGCTGCTGATTTAGTGGTTAATACACAACCAAGTGCTGCAGCTGTAGCAGGTGTTGCTTTTGCCACTCAACCTATTATTGAAGTCCGTGATGCTTATGGAAATATTAACGATAATGTTACTGATTCAATTACTTTAAGTGCATTTACTGATAGTGGATGTACGGCTGCTTCAGGTGGAACATTTAATCAAACTTCAAGAAATCTTTCTGGTGGAAATACAGGATCATTTGTTGGAACTAATCATGAATTAATGGAAACAATTTATATAAAAGCAAGTGGTGGAACTTATACTGATGCTTGTACAACAAATGTTGTGGTTGATCATGCAGTAGCAGCTTCATTACATTTCACAACACAGCCAAGCGGTACAGCAACTGCTGATAATAATTTTGCTCAGCAACCAGTTGTTGAAGTAAGAGATAGTTTTGGTAATGTTAATGATAATGCTACTGACTCAATAACTTTAACTGCGTTTACAGACAGTGGATGTACTTCTGCTTCTGGTGGAACTTTTAACTCAACTCCAACTGCACTTTCAAGCGGAAATGCCTTATTTACTGGAGTTAATCATAGAAAGAAAGAAACAATTTATATAAAAGCTACTGGCTCAACCTATACAACAGATTGTTCAACTTCGGTGGCCGTTGAGCACGGTGCTGCAGGTGCTGTCGTCATAACAACAGATCCTGTTGCTAATGAAACTATTAATAAAGATTTTGCAACTCAACCAGTAGCACAATCAGAAGATGCCTATGGAAATTTAAGAGATACAGATAGTGCTACTTCTATAACTTTAACCGCATTTACAGATTCTAGTTGTACAGCACCAGCTGCAGGTAGTATTTCAGGAGGGTCTGTTACACTTGCTTCGGGGATTGCAACATTCACGAATCTACAACATGACACTGCTGTTGGAACGTATTATGTAAGAGCAAGTGATGGATCTAATACTGATTGTTCATCCATATCAACACAAGTTTATGCGGCCCTAGCAATCACACCAACTACTCCAACTTTAAATACAACTGATGTGCAAACTTTCCAAATTACTGGTGGTGTACCTCCGATTACTTGTAACGATTTAACAACAAATAATTCACAGGGTTCTGTTACTTCAAGTTGTTATACTGCTGCTTGTGGAGGGGACGTTTGTATTGACTATACCGCTGGTATGTTTGGTAATGGGGTTACTGATGTAATTAATGTAACTGATAATGCAAATTCTACTAATTCACAAAATTCTACAATTACAGTTAATGGACCTAACTTGATTGAATCAAGTGCCGCTTATGCCTCACATGGGCCAACTGTTGTTGATGAACCTCATAGTTTTACATTCCAAAATAATGGTAATGCAACTGCCAATACTATAAGTGTTTCAATCACAGGTGCAAATGCAGCAGATTTTGCTATTGGCGGAACGGATACATGTTCTACATCAAATGTAATTGCGGCTGCTACATGTGATATTGATATCGACTTTTTAGCTGGTACTAACACTCTTGGTACTGGAACATATAATGCAACTTTAACTATTACGGGTGCTAATGGTGGAGAAATTGTTATTCCACTTGTTGGTAATGTGCCGTAAATGAGAGAGAAAATGAAAAATTTATTTATAATTTTATTTATTTCAACTTCAACTTGGTCCTCGACCGACTTAGTGAGCTGCTTTGATCAAGCGGAGAAATTTGGTGGAATAAATATAATTGATAAATCTTGCATTAATCACGCCAAAGCAAATAAAGATAAGATTCCTTATATTGAATCTGAGTCTGGAGATATTAGAGTTTATGGATTTCATAAAATCCTTTTTATTGAAAGAGACATTTTAGAAAATAAAAAATTAATAACTAAAACTGGGATAATTGCAGGTTTAAATTCAAAACTTAAAAACATAGTTGATCTTGATATAAGTGAAGATGGAAAAAAACTTTATGTCTTAAATCAAAAAAATGATATCAATAAAGAGATATTAATCTTTTTTACTAATAGAAATGGACCTGTTAAACCAAGAGAGATTGCCTTTCCTGATTTAAAAGAAGCTAAAGAAATAAGTCTATCTAGTAAAAAAATAAATTTTGTAACAGATAGAGGTATTTCTTCAGTTAATGAAGAAGCTAGCACAAGAACGTATTCTGAAAATCATGTCGCTGTTATCGACGATTTAGCAGAGGGTGGAGCTTTTAAAAACTCTAAAAAACTCGCAAGCTCAAAAGATAAAATTGTTGTTTATAACGAAGAAGAAAAAACTATAACTAGTTTTAATATTTCAGACATGAGCATCGACTGGCATCATAAATTGAAAGATCTAAAAATTGACTCAGTAAAATCAATTCGTTACCTAAAGAAAAAGAATAGTTTTGTAATTCACTCTGGTAATAAAAAGATCTTTCTTAACTAAAACTAAGCCCTAAATTACCGAAAAGACTATATGAATAAGTTTCTTTTATTAGTCTTACTAATATTTTCCATTCATACCTTTTCGGAGACACCAAATAAGGGTCCCTTATTTCATAATGCCCAGGACATAGTAAATATTAATTTTTCAGATGGGCATGGTGGAAAAGATATTGCGGGTCTCTTAATAGATATTAAAGAACAAATTGCAGTTATAAAATTAGAGTACGCTATTCGTAAAGAGAAGCCGCATATTCACGTGGAGTTTGGTGGAGATATTATGGCGAAATCTTCTTTTAATTCACTTAGTGATGATTTAGGACAATCTGCAATTGATATGATGTTAGAAATTGCACGAGATCCTGATGTAGATGTTCATTACACTCTAGGAAACCATGAAGGTGATTTTGGAGTTGAACAGACGTCTAAAAATATTAAGAAATTTGTTGAAGGTATTCGGGAAATTAAATTTAATCAACAAGGAAACTTAGCTTATAAAGATTTTAAAATATCTGCAACTAATCTTCAAATTGGCGATGAGGTAATGTCTAAATATATTGGAAAATATATGGACTACCCTATCTATGATAAATCGGGAACAAATAAAGTTGGTAAAAGAAGAATTTTTGGATTTCAATATGGGTCTGAAGGAAGTTATTTTGAAAAAGCTCCTAAACTAGATGATCTAAAAGCAACTCAACTTTATAAGTTTGAAGAAGAAGTTGTAAGCGCCCTAAAAGATGTTGATCTTTATAATACTACTTCAAAACTAGGAGATGACATTCTCTATGTTACCTTTGCCTCCCATGAGGGTGTTGATGGAATTTATGCTCATGGTGATATCTTTTTTTCTAGTAAGGGAAGAAAGGCAAATAATTATATAGTAACCCCTATTACGTCTGCTCATGATCACATAAATACAGTTCGTTCAGTAAAAGGTCTTGAGGCTGAAAAAGCTGCAAAAATTATTGATACTGGTGCCTTTTATCAAAACTACGGACTTTATGGTTTAAAAAATGATGGCAATTATTCAATTAGACCTGAAGTCGTAGAAGGTAAAACAAAGTACGGTGATGTAAAAAGATTATTAGCTGAAGGCACTCTCGATGATAAGCCTTATATGAGTTCAGTAAAAAAAGTTCAAGGTTACGTTGAAAAAGCTTCAAAGGAATTACAATTAGAAAAAGTATGGGGTGAATTAATTGCTACAACTAACGATGGTAAAATTTATGCAAAAAAAGCAAGAACCCCACTTGGAACTGTTATGGGAAATGTTAATCGTGAAGGCGGAAAAGCTGGACTTGCTTTAGCAGACCCAAATTATAAAGCTAAATATAGTGATCGAATTTTTGGTTTACAGTTTTCAGGTTCAATTAGAGTTGATGAAAATGCTATTACTGAATCTACTATCAATGGAAAAAAAGCAATTTATTTTACCAATGAGCATGCTTTAAATCTTAATCCCTTTGGTGGAACTTCTTCAACTTTAGAGATGACTCCGAAAGAATTAAATGAAGTTCTACATGAACTTACTCAGATGAGTTATATGAATGCTCAAAAAGAATACCCCACTCAGATGAGTGATAATTTAATTCAACTTAAATTTGGGGATTTTGCTATGAAAACAAAAAATGGTGAAATTATTCCTTTAAAATCGATGAGTGATGATAAATTAATTGCAATTACTATGGATCAATATCTTTCATTTTTTAAAGATCATGCAAGTGCTGCTTACCCAGAAGAGCTCCCTACTTTTTATCGAATCTTTGTTAAAGATAGAATGAAGCATGAAATTAAATTAACAAAAGAGTACTCTCAAGAACAAATCGATTATATCAGAAAACACTTTCCTAAAGCCTATAACGAGCATATGGCAGCACTTGCTGAAGATGGCTTTGTCGATGTACAAAATTCGAATAAACTCATTCAAGCCTACCCTGATCACTATGAATACAGAGCACCTTCATCAGTTCAAATTAAAGAATATGCAAAGAAATTCAAAATTAATGATGTTTCAAAGTATATAGACTGTAAAAATCTAATGAGATAAATCTTTATTTAGACCACTCAAATCCAAGCTCATCACATTGTGCTTTGGCTGGAATTGAAGGAGCTTCGGCCATTAAATCCGTTGCTGCATTTGTTTTTGGAAATGCAATAACATCTCTAATGGAATCCGTCTTACCTTTGATCATAATAATACGGTCAAAACCAAATGCCATACCTGCATGTGGAGGAGTTCCGTAATTTAGAGCTTCAATGAAAAAGCCAAATTGCTTATCACGCTCTTCATTAGTAAAACCTAAGAGCTTAAACATTTGTGTTTGAACTTCTGAATTAAATATTCTTAATGATCCACCACCTAATTCGTATCCATTACAAACTAAGTCGTAGGCATCTGCTTTAATTTTTTTAATCTTTTCAACATCTCCACTCATAAAATCAGCAACTTGTTCTGGCTTTGGCATTGTGAATGGGTGGTGAACAGCGTGAAAATGTTTTGTCTCTTCATCATAAGCAAGTAGAGGCCAGTCATTAATCCAAACAAAAGTATTTTTTTCAGGATCAATTAAACCAAGAGTTTTTCCAAAATTACGTCGAAGAGCATCTGCGCAAGCATTAGCGACATCGTGATTATTATCAGCGGCAAAAAACCAAGTTCCATTACCTTTTACATTATCTCGTACACAAAGTTTTGCATGAAGTGAGGCATCTACAAATTTTGAAATCCCACCTGTGAAATTTCCGTCTTCAACTTTAAACCACGCCACACCTTTTCCACCGTAAGGTTTTACAACTTCCACTAGACCATCAATTATTTTACGAGTAAAAGTTCCTACTTCATCTGGTATAAAAACAGCTTTGACTAAGCCACCAGCTTTAGCAACTCCATCAAATAATCCAAAACCTGAACCATTAAATGTATTCGTTGCATTTACTAGTTCCAAATCAAAACGTAAATCGGGCTTATCACAACCATATCTCTCCATTGCTTCGTCATAGCTCATGATTGGAACAATGAAATCAGGTGGTAAATTAAAAATTTTCTTAACTAATTTTTCAGCTAAATTCTTCATGTACTCTTGAGAAGAATAACTTACTTCAATATCTATCTGCGTAAACTCTGGTTGACGATCAGCTCTAAGATCTTCATCTCTAAAACACTTACAAATTTGAAAATACTTATCTGTATTTCCAATCATTAAAAGTTGCTTCAAGGTTTGCGGCGATTGAGGAAGAGCATAAACTTTTCCTTTATGAACACGAGAAGGAACAACATAGTCTCTTGCCCCTTCCGGAGTTGATTTATAAAGAATCGGAGTTTCAACTTCTACAAAACCTTCTTCATACATCGCTTCGCGAGCTGCGCGTGCAGTTGCTGATCTTAAGGAAAGAAATTTTTGTAATCTCTCTGATCTTAAATCAATGTATCTATATTTTAATCGAAGATCTTCAGTCGCACTAATTTGGCCATGAGGTAAAAAAGGAACTTCTTTAGCACGAGATAAAATTTCAAGTGTTTCAACCTGAACTTCAATTTCTCCCGTTTTCATATTTTTATTTAGAGCAGAATCTGGACGCTTAACAATTTTTCCGATTGCTTTAACAGAAGACTCAAGTGAGCAGTCTTTTAATATCTTTAAATCACCTTTAAAAGATTCAAACCCTAATTGAACAACACCATATTTGTCGCGAAGATCTAGAAAATTTAGTCCACCTAAATCTCTATTTTTATTTACCCATCCACAAACGGTAACAGTTTCACCAATATTTGCAGCAGTTAACTCTCCACAATTATGCGTTTTTATTAGTCCTTTTAGCATTGTCATTACTCCCAAGGGTTACTATTATTGAGGTATGAATATACAACAATCTCCTTTTAAACTCATTAAAATTCTAGTTTTAATAGGTCTTTTTAGCTTTATTAGCTGTGAAGATAAACCTATTGAAAAAATACCCCTCGAAATTACTCTCAAAACTTCTCAGGGAGTGGAACTTAAAACAAGATTAAGTGTCACGCCGCAACAACAAACACAGGGGCTAAGTGGGGTTGCTGATCAGGATTTTAAAGATAACGATGCCATGCTTTTCTTTAATCTTGAATCTAGCCTTAGAACTTTCTGGATGCCTGATACTTATTTTGATTTAGATATATTTTTTCTCAATGAAGATTTTAAGATTATTGATGTAGATAGAAATGTTAAGCACTTTATTGGACGTGAACCTTATGAAAATATTCCGCGTGCAAAGCCAGTAGTAGCAAGACATGTTTTAGAACTTAAAGCGAGTTCATCAATTTCTAAAAGTATGCAAGTTGGGGACACTATAATTTGGCTTTCGATTCCTTCGGCCCAGCAAATAGAATCAAAAATTCGTCTTGATCGATAACACCTAGATGTTCTCGAGCTAATTTTTTCTGATAATTTGCATCCGTTTGGATCATTTTTATTTCTGAAACAAGTTCTTTATTTTCTTCAATTAAATTTTTATAAACATCACTCTTGTATTCAAGGGCAGTCTCCATTTTATAAAAATCAATAACCCCATTTTCCATAAAAATTAATCTAAAGAATAAAACACCAAAAAATATCCACAGCCCTTTCATTAAAAGCTCTTCACGCTTTAAGGCGCCACGAGTTTTTGGCTTGACTGTTGTTCTTGGAGTAACTCTATTAATTATAGGGCTAGGTCTTGTTGGAGTTGGTCTAGCAGAAGTTGTACTTGCTGAACGGGTTCCACCAGAAGGTAAACGCCCTGGAATTTTTGAACCAATATTTGAAGTAGCAGGTCTTGCGGTTGCTGAAGGACTTGCAGTTTTTCCTTGAGCAGCTAGTCTTTGTTTTAGCGCTTCTCTTCTTTTTAAAAGTTCTTCTCTTGAAACTGCTTTGGTATTATTTGTAGATGCGCCCGAAGCATATTTAACTTGAGAAGCCGCTGCACTTCCGCGTTGGCTTGCTGCAAATTCATTTACACCTGGGCGCCCTAATTTTTGTCTTAAGGGAGTATCATTAACTATTTTTGGTCCATCTTGTGGAGACAAACTCGGCTCTGCGGAGAATAAGTCTCGGGAAGCTAATCGCTGTCCGTTTCTTTGACTTACTGGCCTTCGTGGCAAATCTCTCGCAGTCTTTCTGTTGAACTGAAATTCCAAACTAAACATCCTGTTATGTTTTAATTATATTCTAAAGGCTTAGGCCGTTGCTGTAAAGCACAAATAGTTTGAGTATTAATCTCTACTATATGATCTTTTTGGAGCAGCAGATCTTGTTGGTGCGCCCGCTCTACTAGGAGTTCTGCTTGAACTTCTACTTCCGCTTCTATTACCATTTCTTCGTCCTGCTCCACCGGCTGATCCACCTGATCTTCCACCACGGCCCCCTCTACTAAAACCTTCACTTCTTCCAGATGACTCTGAAACCTGAATTTGTACTGGTCTATTATTAAGGGTTTGAACTCCAATGGCCATAATTTTATCTGCTAAATCATCCTTAGCTTCAAAAAATGAAAATGTATCTTTTAAATCAATTCTTCCAAGATCGCGACCTTCAAGATTTGCATTACTACAAACAAAATTTATTAACTGACCAACTTCAAGTTTATCTTTTCTTCCAACATTAATATGGAATCTCTTAAATCCTGCTCTATTATTTGCTGATCCTGCAGTTGCTTTGTCATAATTAATTTCTTTAGCATTATGATATCTTTTTAAAGTATTTTCAAAAAGCATCCCATAAACACCTTTTAATAAATCATTTACAGTTGCATCTTCAAATTGCTTAGCAAAACTTGCAAATGTTTCATCTTCTTCAAAAGATGCAATTTTTAATTGAAAATCAAGAGAAGATTTTTCTAATAATTTTTCTTTAATATCATTAACACTTGGAACATTAATTCTTTCAATTACTGCTTTTGTTTTTCTTTCGATTTGTCCAATCTTACCAACATCTCTTGGATCAATAATTGATAATGCAATACCTTTCGATCCTGCACGACCTGTACGACCAATTCTATGAACATATGATTCATTATCTTGTGGTAACTCATAATTTACTACGTGAGTAAGATCATTTACATCAATTCCACGAGCAGCAACATCAGTACAACATAAAAGCGTAATACTCTTATCTTTAAATTTTCTCATCGTTATATCACGTGCATCTTGAGACATATCACCATGAAGAGCATCAGCTGCATAACCTCTAGCATTTAATCTTTCAGTTAATTCTTGAGTACCAATCTTAGTTCTACAAAAAACGATGGCATAAATATTATTTGAAGAATCTAAATAACGACAAAGTGCTTCTGTTTTATCTGATCCTTTAACTACTAAATATTTTTGATCAACAGTATCAGCAGTTGATGTTTTTGCTTTTACTTGAACATTTAAAGGATTATTAAAATGTTTATTAATCATAGAAAGAATTGGCTTTGGCATTGTTGCTGAGAACATCCAAGTTTTCTTCTCTTTAACTTGGTCCATAATATAATTGATATCTTCAAAGAATCCCATATCAAGCATTTCATCTGCTTCATCTAAAACTATGTGATGAACATCTTTAATATTAAGTGCACCTCTATCTAATAAATCTTTTAAACGACCTGCTGTACCAACGATAATCTGTGGCTTTAATTTTTTAATATCTTTAATTTGACCTGTGATGCTTACACCACCATAAACACATACAGTATTTACTGGTTCAAATTTAGATAATTTATCTATTTCTTCTTTAATTTGATTCGCTAACTCACGAGTTGGAGCAATGATTAATGCTTGAACAAATTTAGATTCTGGGTTTAATCTTTCTAGTAGGGGTAATACAAACGCTGCTGTTTTACCTGTACCCGTTTGTGCTTGACCAATAAAATCTTGATCAACTTCTAAAAGTGGTGGAATTGATTTTTCTTGAATCTCAGTAGGACTTTCAAATCCCATTGCTTCAATTGCTTGTAATGTAGTTTTCTTTAAATTTAATTCGCTAAATTTCATAGTACCTTCTTTAATTACCCAGGGCGTTTTAGAACTCACCCTCCCACTGGGGCAATATCCAAAAGCACAAAAGACATGTTTAAATGACCTTAATGTCACTTATTTATAAAAACCTAATACATGCTTCACGTCATAAATACAAATAAAAAAGGGCCGCATTTAAGCAGCCCTGTATTTTTTACCTGTAATTTTGCCTATTTTTTAGAAAAGAGAGCCCATTAATCTAAATCCAACAGTAGTATTCTCTGAGTTTGATCCAGAGTTAGTTGGAAGTGATAAAAATGGTTTAACAGTATAAGAACCTGCTGAAAAAGCTAGAGCAAGAACCAGATCTTCTCCAGCTCTTCCTTCTCTTTCTTCCATATGAGTAATAACGTCGTTTCTATCGTTATGCATAGCAAAGTTAAACTCTGCATATAATCCAAAATTATCGTTCACATTATATGTAAACATTGAGGCAGTATAAACTCTATATCTATCACCACTGCCAATTCTTAAATTATAAAATCTTGGAGTAACAGCAAGTGAAGCATTAAATGCTGAATTTACATCATATGATCCAGAAAGAACGGCATCCACATAGTCAACCTCCCCATATCTAGTAGTTCCAGTTGTTGCAATAATATCGTTTTTTGCACCTTCCGCCATATTTACATTAATTCTTGGAGTTGCAGCTAAAGATATAGCATCACTAATTTTAAATTTCTTTCTATATGCAATTCTAGTTTGCTCAAAGTTAATTTGATCAGCTGTATTAGATGATGCTGTAAACGTTGGGTTTATTGTAAAAGTGGAAGTCTCACTTAATTTATAGTTTAAAAATACAGTAAACCACATGTTCATATGATCTGTAGTTTCGTTACCTTGGTCATCAAAATTGAACTCATTTCCTGGCTTATCGATGTTCCCACCTCTAAACTCAGACCAAAAAAACATACTCGTATTTTCTTTAATTTTTTGCCAAGCCGAAGGTTTTTGAATTTTCGTCGTCACAGTTTGAGCAAATGCCCCCGAAACTGTTCCTAATAGTAGTGCGCTAATTACTAATTTTCTCATTGCTTTCCTGTCCCTTAAATTTATTGTCCCGTATTCAAATCCGTCTAATAGTAACTTAGATCAAATTTTTTTTAAACTTCGGTTGTAAAGATTACATACGAGTATCTGATTTTAAAGTACTTTTTTCATTTATGATGTATTAAGTATTATTCAGTGTCATAAAGGCACAAAAAGATGATAAATGAGGTCAAAATGTCTCCTACTGAAAAGGAAAATATATTAAACTTTCTAACTTCGCTTGACGGTATAGACTCAAAACAGTTAATGAACTTGGTTGCAGAGTATCTAAGTGATGAAGATATAGAAATGTTCGTTGATCATATACAAGACTTTTACGGAATAGACGATGATGAAGAATTGGGAACTTTAGCTCAATTAATGATCACTGGATTTATTGCAGCCAAAAAAGCTTAGTAATATCAAGTAGTTATGAGATATGGACAAGTTCATCCTGAATCTTGTCCCAGAATCTCCTCACTGCGGCTAATTCTAACAAGTAGTTCTTAGCAAAAGTGAAGCTATTAATTTGATTATTCATTAACAATCTTTCAACTTCTTCGAGTCTTAGTAATAACTCAAGGCTCACATCCCCAGTCTTAAAGACGTTTACGAGATCATTAAACATTCCCTTATTTTGAGGCAAAGCTGAAATTTTAAAGTGAGATCTTCCCACGCTAAATTCTTCAATTGGAAAAATGCTCGAGAAAAAAAGATAAAACTGCTTAAAGTTTTTAGTGGCAATATTAGTATCTCCAAGAGGACCTATCTTAACCATCTGACTCATATCATGAGTATGCGAAAGGCTAAAGAAAACTTCCATTGATGTATCATCATGACTCATCCACCAAGTAAATCCAGGATCAGAAATATTACAAATATTTTCTTCAGAAAAGGGAAATCTCTTATTGGACAATTCTCGTGTTAAAGCTTTTGCTTCTTCAACTGAATCGCATTCTATAAATTTTAAATTAGATAAATTAGCCTGGCCGTCTTCAATCAATCTCAGTTTTGGAAAATCCTCAGGCGTCTTCTGAATCATTTGATACATATCTGCTAAATTTTTTGCTTCAATACTTCTGATTAAAAAAGTGTTGGCATTTTTTTGAAGATTATAAATTAATCCAGAACAAACTGGTATTTCAGACTCTAATTCTTTAACTTGAATATTTACATCACTTGGTAATTCTAAATCAGGAGTGAAGTAGAAATCTCTTTTTTCAACCACATGACTTAAAGTCTCATTAACTAAAAATTGTAAATCATCATTAAACAATGCTAACTTCCCTGTTCTGAGCCTTTACCAAAGTGCCATTAATAAATTTAAAGCTACGATCAAAATCAAGGGAGATGGATCGAATTCTAAATTTTCCGGCAATAACTTACGAATAGGTTTTAGCGATAAATCAGTAACTTTCCTTAGTTGCAATGCAAGAGGATGGTTACGTACGCTAGGTATGTAACTAACAACTGCATCAACAATTATCGCCCAGATGTAAATCTGAATTAGAAACCTAATCATATTAGTATTTTAGAAGGCCTAACACCCTTTGGCAAATTTTATATTTTTGCTGAAAATAAACGCACAGAGTTATATCAATAAATATAAAATGAAGATTTTTAAAAATTACATTAAAAAATTAGCAATTTGCTTACGGTTTATAATTTACTAACCCTACTGCAACAGTAAACAAAACTATACAAAACCAATAATACTGCTGACTAAATTTAGGAATTCTTTTAGCCACAACAGGCGCTCCAATTGCAATAAAAGCCCAAATCAACACTTTTAATCTAATCCATAAATCCCAAGGCTCAGCGTGCTTTACTCCAATTCGAGCAAGTAAACCCATTCCACTTACAAAAATTAAGAGGGCACATACGCCGCCTAAAATTTTAAATAAACGATTATTAGATTTTGCAAAAAGATTAATTCCCAGTCCACTAAATGCGAGTGCCAAAGAACTTAAATGAATTATTTTATAAACTTCGTAACTAATCATAACTCTATAACCTCTTTAAAGTTTCTTTTAATAAATTCCAAAATGGCTCAACAGTTGCAATTTCTAATCTCTCGTCTGGTGAATGAGCGCCCATTATAGTTGGCCCAAAACTAACTGCATCGATATCACCAATTTGATCTCTTAGTATTCCACATTCAAGGCCCGCATGAATAGCTGTCACGCCAGCGTCTTTATTAAAAAGTTCTTTATAATTATTTTTAACTTGATCTAAAAGCTTATTGTTTTCTACGGGCTTCCAGCTTGGATACTCTCCATTTTTAATAACATTTATATTAAAAGCACTCGCTAGAGCTTGCATCTTGTTCTCAAGAGAAATAATTTCACCTCTATCAAAAAATCTAAGTGAAGATTGAATATAAAACTTTCCATTTAAAATTAAAACTTTTGCCATGTTATTTGAGATTCCCACTAAATTCCTGTCATGAGGTAAAAAAGAATGGGCTCCATGGGGAAATAGACTTAAAAAGTTTAAGAATCTCGCTGATTCCTTACTCGATAATACTTTCCCAGAATAAGTAACTGGCTCAATTGTAATATGTAGGTCTTTATCATCCTTAGTTAAATAACCATTCCATCTTTCTTTAAGTGTTTTAGATAAAGCTTCAACTTTTGAAATATCATCCACTGCAATTATGGCAAAAGCATCTCTTGGAATAATATTATGGGCCCTTCCACCTCGAATTTCTCCAATTTCAAAATCTTTTAACTCAATTAATAAGTCGGTTAAAAGTTTAATCGCATTGGCATGCTGTAGATGAATATCTACTCCAGAGTGTCCTCCGATTAACCCACCAATATTTACTTTTATTAAATTAGCTTTTTTTCTATCAACTAATTCCGTATCAGTATTGAATTCATAATCAATACCACCAGCACATCCAGTATAAAGGGTTCCCCACTCTTCAGTATCGAGATTGATTAACTTTTTTCCCTTAAACATAGCTGACTGAACACCCCAAGCTCCATTAAGACCTGTTTCTTCATCTACCGTAAAAAGAAGTTCTAGAGCTGGATGCTCGACAGTTTTATCAGTGACACAAGCCAGAGCTGCTGCACACCCAATTCCATTATCAGCTCCAAGAGTTGTTCCATCAGCTTTAAGCCAACCATCAACAACTTTTAAATCTATAGGATCTTCATGAAAATTAATTTTTTTAGAAACAACAGCATCAGTAACCATATCCATATGATTTTGAATAATTACAGTATCGTGATTTTCAAATCCAGCTGTTGCCGGAAGATACATCACTACATTTCCGACTTCATCAGTCTTATAAGTAACATTATTTTCATTAGCGAAATTTATTAAGTATTCTCGTATTTTTTCTTCGGCCTTTGAAGGTCTTGGGATTCTAGAAATCTCATAAAAATGCTGCCATATTTTTTCTGGATGGTTTGGATAATTTTCTGGTTTCATTATTTATCTCCCTAAATTTAAAATAAACTTAACTGATCCCCTAACATGAGACCATCAAAACTCTTACCCATGGTACTTAACACGACATCGGCCAGAGGTCTAATTTGTTTTTCAATATAGTGTGTATAATCAATATCTTGCGGGCCATTTTGTTTCGGAATGGGTCCGTTTTTTGTCATCATATAAGTAACAGACTTTAATCTATAAGGTCCATTATGATCAATCATTAAGGCTGCTCTTACATGTGGTGGAATATTTTTAGTATATTCTTTAGGATCTTTTGAGAGTCTTTTTTTATAAAATAGTAGTTTATCAAATTCACCGCTTTCTAATCTTTTTATATAATCTTTTACAAATACTTCGATGTCTTCATCCATAAAAAACTTTTGAAACATTTCAAACTGAAAATTCTTGGCCATTTTAGTCCAATCCTATCTGACTTCTTCCATGCCGTTTATTTCCATGTCACGTGGAGTTAAACCTACATAGCGCTTTTTAGCTCCTTCTTTAGAATCCCTGGCTGTACTAAAAAAGATTTTATTAAAATATTTTTCATATTCCATTTCTAGGTAGGACTGAACTTTATATTCAGATTTAATATAAGCTCCTAAAAATTCTGTTACTTCTTTTGCGAGATCTTCCCCCACTTGATTGGCTTTCCTAGCTTCATTCTCAGTTAATTTTACAAAAACTGAATCCGTATCACCATAGACTACTTCTCTTCCTTTATTTTCAAAGTACTCCATCGCCATTTTTAAAACCCACTGCCCAATTCCAGTGATAGCATTAGGAAGGTCAGAGTGATAAAATCTTGATCTACTTGAACCCATAACTCCATAAAAACTATTCATGAGGATTTTTACAGCTTGAGATAAATTCTTATTGCCTACTGCTTTAGCATTTTCTCTAATAGTCATAAGTTCTTTAATTTTTTCCGGCATAATATATTCAGATCCTGAAAAATTAATCCCAGCTGGAGTTGAGATAGTATCAATATCAGATTTAATTAAAGAATAAGGATCAATATGAAATGTTCTCATTATGGTCGGATAAAGAGATTTAAAATCTAAAATGATAATATTTTCTTCCATTCCAGGTTTCGGATTAATAACAAAACCACCACCTGCTGAAAATTCGCGAACCACATCACTTACATTTGAAGCAACATAGCCTTTGCGATGAATTAGTGGCAATAAAAAATGATCAAAGGCAGCTGTTGAAACACCTATTCTATCAATCATTAATCCACTTACTTTACTTCTAGCAATAAGATGATCAACTAATCCTATCTTTTCATAAATATCGGTCACGAGTGTGCAATCAAGAAGATTATATTTAGCTAGGGCTGGCTTATCCTCTTTAAATCTCCTCTCAATTTCCTCAACCTTTCCACTATCACTTCCAATATCTTTACCTGAACCCAAAATCTCACGAGCTACAGTTTCAAGTTTGAAATTTTCAAAATTATAAAAGGCTGATCTAAGAGTTGGTGGCCCATCAATTACAACTCGTCCATCGATTCGAGTAAAAAAGCCCACTCCCTTAATTTCATCTAATCTTGTGACATTATTTGAACGACCTAAAGTAAAAGGGACATTAAACTTCTGGAATTTCTTCTCTAAGAACATGAGATCAAATCCAACAACATGCCATCCAATCAATAAATCAGGATCCCATTCATTTAAAAGTTGAGTAAATCTTCTTAAAAGCCGTTCTTCACTTGAAGCATATTCAATATATCCAACAATCCGGTCTTCGTTTGAACCCATTAGAACAATCTGTTTATCACTAGTCTTATCTTTAAAATGAAGACCTATTGAATATAGTTCTCCATTTGGTCCCGTTTCAATATCAAGGGATAGATAGCTTAAGGTTGGATAATAGTCACTCTTTTGGATCTGAGGATTCAGATAGACTTTAAGATTATTTTCTAATGTGAACTCCCCTGCATATGAAATAGATCCATAAATAAATCTCTCCATCAGAAATCTCTCATGTGGTCTTATATCGGCCTCATAGGTTCTTACACCTTTTTTTGCGAGTGTTTCTTTAGTATCAAGAAGATCTTTTTGATTATTAAAGTATAAACAGTCCATATTAAGCCCAGAAAAGCTTTTTAAAGGCAGTTTGTTACGAGTTACATAACTTGGACATTCAAATTCTGAAGTGCTTTCAACAAAGAATAAGGGCTTATTATTGAAGATTAATTTAAAGGGACCATCAGCAGAGACACCATAGTAAACTAACTGATGTTTTGGAGCGTCTGTATAATTGCTAGTTAATATAAATCCAAGATTGCTCATTAAAAAAAAGCCTCACAATAAGTGAGGCTAAGTTATATTTAATTTAAACCTTTATCAAGGTGTATATCGTTTGCTTCACCTCTATAATAATATACTGAGGTATAACCAGCTTCCTTAAGTTGCTCAGCTGCTAATTTAGGTGAATCATCTCCCTTATCAAGTGTGAAAAGGATAATATTTTTATTTTTATTCCCTTCAGTTGCAGTAAATCCACTAGCAAAACTTTCAGAATAGCTTAAACGGGTTGTATCTTTTAATAATTCAGTTTTTGAACCAAGATCAATAAATGTAAAATTAAGTTTATCCATTAATCTCTTCTTAAATTCTTCTCTTGGGATTTCGTATAACATAATATCTCCTGTAACTTATTGAAATTACTTATTCATTAATAATTAAAAACATCTCTAATTATGGATAAGTTACCTTGATTTTTGTCATTCTTCAATCCAATAAGATACCGAAATAACATTAATTTTCTAGCTTTTAGCTGACTAAAACTCATTTTTTATTAGTGATTTTAAAGAGATACAAATATTAAGTTTTCCATGATAAAACCAAAATATGAAAGATGAAGTAAATTATATTCAAGCAAAATCAAATTTAAATTGGGATGAGTACTTCATGCTTCAAGCAATGATTGCAAGTTTTCGCTCAAAAGACCCAAGTACAAAAGTTGGATGCGTTTTTGTTGATCAGAAAAATCATCAGCTTTCAATGGGCTATAATGGATTTGTTGCTGGTTTTGATGAATCAAAATTACCATGGGGAAAAGATAAGAGTACAGATTTAGAACATCAGAAATATGGTTACGTTGTTCATTCTGAAGCAAACGCTATATTACACGCCAAAACTGACTTAAAGGACTCAAGAGTTTATGTAACTCTATTCCCATGTCATGAATGCGCTAAGATGCTAGCAACTGTTGGAGTTAATGAAGTTATCTATCTTTCAAATAAGTACGAAGGCACTCCAGAAAACAATATATCTAAAAAGATTTTTGATATGGGAAATATTAGTTATAGAAAATTTAATATTAACGAAAGCCTTATAAGTGAATTAAATAAGCATTTAACCCATTTATCTCTTAATTAATTTCGTCTTTTTTAGCTTTTATCCATCCTGTTACAGCTAGCCTTAAAGCTTGATCAACTGGAATATCAACTTCTTCAACTTGATTTTTATCAACGATTGCCGTAAATCCACCCAACATATAACTCATCGGAAAGTATACAGCCACTTGATCCACAAAAATCCCCGGCTTAATATCAGAAAATTCATCTCGAGTTACTAATCCGATTATCTTAACACCTTTATCTTTAAAATTAACTAGCACTACTTTCTTCATACTATCGTTTGAACCACCACCAAAAAGTCCAAACAGATCTCTAAGTGGATTATAGATGGCCCTAATTACGGGAAATTTTTCAAATCGATCCAGAAAAAAAGAAACAAATTTATTAGTAATAAAATTACTTACCAATAATCCTGCCGTAAAAATAAAAGCTAAACTTATTAGAATTCCAACTCCTGGAACATAATGAGATTCACCTAATAAGCCTTGAACAGTTTTACCAAAAAATGTTTCAGCCTTTATTACTATCCAAGAAACAACAGAGATCGTGAGTGATATAGGCAGAACTAATATCAGACCTTTAATAAATACTTTATAAAACCAGTTTGCATTCATTTGAATATAATGTCATAGGTGGATCTTAAGGGCAAAAAAAAAGCCACTCGCAAGAGTGGCCTTTATATCGAAATAATATTAACTATTTCTTTTTTGTAGCTTTTTTAGCTACAGCTTTCTTCTTAGTAGCTTTTTTTGCTACTTTTTTAGCAGCTTTTTTCTTAGTTGCTTTCTTAGCTACTTTTTTTGCCGCTTTCTTAGTTGCTTTCTTAGCTACTTTCTTAGCTACTTTCTTAG